>CAJUHV010000021.1 GCA_910586445.1 uncultured Eubacterium sp. | reverse complement strand
CGAATTTTTCCCTGTTGGAATTAATATTGCGAACTTGTTTCGCAATCGCCTAATAAATATTATCCATAGTATGTATTTTAGACAAAAGAAACTTTTTTATTAATGTTTTTCTTTTCTCTGATAAAACTTCACCATATTTATTAAGTATATCACAAATATTCGCCTCTGTCACAAATTTTCCTATGTTATTTACTATGCTCTTTGTCTGTTTGTAATAGTTTTTCTTAATAAATCTCAACACCTCTACATGAGTTGGCAGCTTCTGATCACTAACAGTGATTCTAATCAGTGATTTGGATTTTGTATCTACTAACGATCTCCATAACACCTGATCCTTTCCCAAATATTGATCAATTTTAGCTTCAGATACATATGCACAAAGCGATGAGCTATTATCATACAGCGGACTTAATGTTATATTTTTATCTTCCAAACAAAAGGCCCAATTGCTTTGATGCCTGTCTGTGTTTCCTATTAAATAATCAAAAACTAATATCGATAAAAAATCTTCAAAAAGTTTAAATTCATTCAATGCTTTTTTTATCATTTCTAACGAATACTTTTCACCAGTCTTAATATCCATAAGTCTTTCAGCATCATAATTATCATACATCAAACTAATACAATAAATCCCTTCTATTAATGTGATGCCTTCACGTTCAACAATATTATAGCTTATGGAACCCTCCCTTCCTCTAAACATGCCTATCTCAAATTTTGCACATGGAATTCCAATTAAACCTGCAATATCGCTCGCAATACATTCTGATACATGATCTGTTGTTTCTACATCCTTTTTATATTTAAATAATCCTGTTTGATTTGTATCTGGATTGATTAACCATAATTTTTCACTTCTTCCACTTCCTTCTGACGCCCCCTCATATTCTTTCCAATGTG
Organism: uncultured Eubacterium sp.; assembly: GCA_910586445.1. Classification (GTDB taxonomy): domain Bacteria; phylum Bacillota; class Clostridia; order Lachnospirales; family Lachnospiraceae; genus Eubacterium_J. The sequence continues at coordinate 53,151 of CAJUHV010000021.1, read as the reverse complement.
AAAAATCTTTCATCCCATTTATCTTCCTTTCTACGATATTATCATAATGCGTATAATCATAATATGAACATTTCTGCCATCTTTTTGAAAAAGATTCTAAGAACCCATTTATTAGCAAAAGATATTTGATCAACATTATAATCTACAATATCAGAAAGTCATATTTTCTAGCCGGCATCTATCTGCATACTTCTGCCGCTATAAATTTCACCTCAGCTTCCCCCGTCAGAAAGCCTCTTTTCCATAATCTCGTAAACCAGTTTAACATCATTTTCCAATTCAATAATTCCATGCCCTGTCGTTTTATACCCTCTATGTTCATATAAACATACTGCCGGAAGTGAAGCCTCTAAGCAGACTGTATCATAATTTTTTGAGATTTCCATTTCCAGACAATCCATAATCTTTGAACCACAGCCCTGCTTCTGGTAATCCGGCAGCACATATACACCTGTTATATGATTGCCGACATAGCAGCCCGTGCCGATTATTACATCCCGGTCTATGCATACTCTCATATTTCCAGAAGCCAGCCCCTCTAAAACATGCTGCCTGCTATGATGCCTGCAAAAGAAATCGGTTACTTCTTTCGGATAATACTTAGGATATACCGTTCTTATTGCTGTATGCAGAATATTGTGTACTGCCTCTGCCATTTCCACTGTCGCTGTCAAATACTCCATGCCGCTCCTCCCAAAAGCTCTCCGCTTACGAATTGGATTATATCATCATTTAATAATGGCGTACTACTTCAAATCTCTGCAGCTGCGCTTCCTCCATAATGCCTATGCCTGCCTTCTGCTTTGCGATTGCAATCTGCTCTGCGATTGTATCTACGCCGTCCAGATTCGGCAGCAGCAGGCCGCGCTTATAGCCTTTTGTAACAACTACGCCGTAGCGTTTGACATCAAGCTCTAACGGTGAGGCAATTGTCTCCATCTCTCCAAGCACGTCTACACTGATTGTCAGCTGGCTCAGCTCGTCCGGCGTAATCGGCGCAAACCTGGGATCTTCGGATGAAGCACAGACAGCATTGTGTATAATTTCTTCCGCGATCGATGTCTGAACTGCCTGAATCGTGCCAATGCAGCCCCGCAGGCTGCCATTCTTTTTTATAGACACAAATACGCCCGCCCTGCCGTCATGCATCTCCTGCGGCAGGTTCCCCGGCACATTAATTACTTTTCCTGTACGTACATATTCCTTGATTGTCTGATGTGCCAGCTGCACATAGGCATCTTCCCTTTGCGTTTGATTTTGTAAATTGTCTTGATTGAACTGGCTCATATGATTATAGAACTCCTTTCTTACATGAATTAGATTTCATATTTTTCTATTCTGCATTGATGCTTTCTGCTTTTCTTTTCGTAGCTGATTCCTATCAGCAGGATATTTCCTTTATACTCCTTGAGTACAGATACGTATTTCTTATTCTTAATCTGGCTTATCGCTCCTTTGGCAGTTCCATCCCATTTTAATTCCACAACTAAAGCTGGTTTCAATGAAGCCCGCTTTGGAATAAAAATCATATCAGAAAATCCATTGCCAGCCGGCATTTCCCTTATAAGTGTATATTCTTTACATGCACTATAATATGCCAAGGCAATTACACTGCTGAGTGAAATCTCATTATTGTAAACAAGGCTGGCGGAATTTTGCATATGGACTTCCTGTATCATTTGTGCCACAGCTTCTTCATCCATATTCAAAGTCGCCTGAAGTAATGCTTCTGATGCATTAACTGCCTCCATTACTTCTTCCCATCCCCCATTTTTAACCGACCGTAGAAAAGCGCTCCGTACTTCCTCATTTGGTATAAACGCTTCGTTTGCTGCATGATCATAAGCCAGATAGCCCATATGAACCAGCAGTGTCACAACATCATCCGCAGAGCGAAACGAAGTCATGTCATTTTGAAAAGCTTCAACATCAATACTGCACCGCTGTCCGCCAAGCATACCTGTAATCAGCTGTCTCAATCCATCGAAATCCATTGCAATATAGTTCAAAAGAGATTCGTATGTCTCTGTCCGTGACCAGTAATTTCCAAATTCTCCACTGTCTACGGCTTCTATTACGGAATTCGGGCTGTATACATGTCCCGCTCTTTCAAAAAAATATCCATCATACCACCGCTGCATTTCTTGAAACGGCAGATCATATTCTCTGCAGAGCTCCTTCACTTCTGCTTCTGTAAATCCAATATACTCCGCCATATGTCCGGGACTGACCATTGTGTGTTCCCTAAAATTATTTAATGCTGACTGTGTACCATATTTTTTGATCGGTAAAATACCAGTGATATACGCCAGCTTTAAAAATGCTCCTGTCGGGGTTCCTTTAAATAGTCCCCGCAGCAGGTTAATGTACTCCCTTTGAAGTTTTTCGTTGTGTTTATCCTCTCGAAACAGACAGTCCCACTCATCAATAATTATGATAAACTGATCATTTGTCGAAACATTTATGCCCGCCAGTACAGATGGCAATGAAATATCTGTATCCTGCACACAATTCGGATATTCCTTTTTCAGCTCAGCAATCACCTGCTCTTGAATATAACCAGCTACTTTGACCGAAGGATTTCTTCTTATTTCTTCCAGCGCATTTCCATACATCCATTGAATGTCCAGGAAAATAACATTATATTTATTCAAGTGCTCATTAAAATGTTCATTCTGATGTATTTTAAGACCTTCAAATAAATGTTCAGACCGGCATCCTTTACTATAATAAGCTGCAAGCATTGTTGCAGCCATTGTTTTTCCAAATCTTCTTGGTCTGCTGGAACAGATTAACGGCCTGTCTTTCCCAATACGGCTATTGGTATATTTTATTAATTCAGTCTTATCTACATACAATTCAGAATGGATAGAAACCGCGAACTGTTCGTTACCTGGATTTAAATAGATTCCCATATCCACGCGCTCCCCGCTATTCGATCTACATCAATAATCACAAATTTTCATAGGCGCAGATCCCATACCCTACGCCAAACGGCCCTTCATAAGACAACCTGCGTGCCGTTCCTGCTGTCCCATCTAATGCCCCTGCCAGAATCGTAAAAGAACGATGTCCGCATTCTCCTGCCTTTTCACAGAAGCTTTCTGGGAATCTTAACAGCTCTTTAAAATCCGCCCTTCCCATGACATCCATAATGCGCTCATCATATTCCGGCCCCTCCTTCTGGTATCCGTAAGGGCCGTCTGCCTTCAGCCTGTGTGACAGGTCTCCGCTTGCCACCAAAACAGCCCGCCTGCCCAGCGCCTCCGCCGTTTCTTTCAGACAGCGTCCGAGCACATAGTGGCGGCTGAACGACAGCCCGGACAGCCCGATTCTTACCAGCTGGTACTCTTTCCAGTATTGATTGATAAAATACAAAGGCACCATTGTTCCGTGATCGAGCTGCTTTGCACGCTCTCCCGCCGTCCCTGCAGGCAGGCCGAGCGCACCTGCCCTTTTACACAATTCCTCAACATAGGAAACATCGTACGAAACATCCATCCTGACGTGTGCTGCACGAAACTGCCCAAAGTCTCCGGCCGCACCTTTTCCCGGCGATATGTGAAAATAATCTGCGTACATCGTCTGATGCGGTGATATTAGCAGAATCGTTTCCGGCTTCAGCTCACCGATCCTTTCTGCCACATGCTGATATGCATCTATCGTGCTTTGAATCTTTTTTTCCTCGCCCCTGCCGACCTCCGGCACGATCAGGGGCGGATGCGGTACCATATATGCTGCTGTAATGCCCATTCTGCTGCCTCCTTTTTCCTTGCATGAACTGACCCTTTGAATGTTCTGATTATAACATACGAAATGGCGGAATACAATGCGGTGCGGCACAACATAAGCAGTCATATTCTTGTTACTGTTCATACGGGACTCTGCATTCACTGCAAAGTCTGTAAGAAAGTGATTCAAGAGTGAGCAGATCCCATTCGCGAAGCGAATTTAAGATGGATTTGCGAAGATTGCTGGTCACGGAGTGAACAGTAACACATTCTTTAAAATATTTATGGAATTGAACCTACGCTTATGATAAAATAATGACATTACGAATTTAACGGACTATGAGTTATTTAGACTATAAGCTGTTTTGTGCACGACACGCAGCCGACACTTTGTATAAGGAGGAACAGTCATGGCATTATCCCAGGAAAAATCTTATACATTAGAAGCAATCTATGCCCTGCCGGACGGACAGCGCTGTGAGCTGATTGACGGGCATATTTATCAGATGTCCCCGCCTAATACGATGCATCAAAAAATCAGCTGGAAGCTGCATCAGGAAATCGGAAACTATATCAGTGCCAAAAGAAGAAGCTGTGATATTTATGCTGCGCCCTTTGCCGTATTTCTCAATAACGATGACCGGAACTATGTCGAGCCCGACCTGTCTGTAATCTGTGACAGGTCAAAGCTGACCGACAAAGGCTGCAGCGGCGCTCCTGACTGGATCATAGAAATTGTCTCCCCTTCGACCCAGCAGATCGATTACGGCCTCAAGCTTTTTAAATACCGCACGGCGGGCGTCCGGGAATACTGGATTGTAAATCCAATGCAGCATACCGTAACCGTCTACGATTTTGAGCAGGAAAAAGAAACAAAACAGTATTCTTTCAACGATACGATCCCGGTATGTATCTATAAAGATTTCAGCATAAACATTGCACATCTGCTGTAGCAGTTTTGCAGCCTGCACTTCCATAAAATCTCAGAAAGGACATAAAAATGTACATACATATCAACCGACAGATCTTATTCTATGAAAAAACCGGCGAAGGCAGTCCCATTCTGCTGCTCCATGGAAACGGTGAAGACCACACTATCTTTGACGCGCTCATTCCGCAGCTGGAACAAAGCCACACGGTCTATGCGATCGACAGCCGCGGCCACGGTGCCAGCAACCCTACGGAAGATTACCATTACTCCGGCATGGCAGAAGATATTAAAGAACTGATCACTTCGCTCGAAATCGATTCCCCGATTATTTACGGCTTCAGCGACGGAGGCATTATCGGGCTTTTGATCGCCCTGCATTATCCGGGACTGATTTCCAGGCTGATCATAAGCGGTGCCAATTTAAATCCGCACGGCATGAAATGGACGTTCCTGCATAAAATAAAACAGCATTACAAAAAATCAGGCAGTCCGCTTGACCGCCTGATGCTGGACGAGCCGGACATCGATCCGAATGCACTCTCCCAGATCCAGATCCCGGTGCTTGTGCTCGCAGGCAGCAGCGACATTGTAAAGCCTGCGCATACAAAGCTGATTGCAGAAAAAATCCCTTATTCACAGCTGCAGATTATCGAAGGCGAAGACCACGGCAGCTATATCATTCACAGCAGCAGGCTCTATCCATATATCCGGGATTTTATTTCTTAAAACTGAAGAAACTTTCTTTTTTTTATCTTTTTACTTAATAATATTTTGTTATTGTAATATCGCTTGATCTTGCCACGGCAGACTGTTATAATATCACCGTTTCAATCATTATACCGCAAAACAGAAAGGACGGGAACGATCTATGGAACAGCATTTAATTATACCAAAGGATTACCATTCCGAGTTAAATCTGCACGATACGCAGATCGCCATTAAAACAGTCAAAGACTTTTTCCAGAACCTGCTGTCTTTAACGCTTAACCTCTCGCGTGTCTCCGCACCGCTTTTTGTCACACCGGAATCCGGGTTAAATGACAACCTAAACGGCGTAGAGCGGCCGGTTGTATTTGATATCAAGGAACAGAACGGACAGAATGCAGAAGTCGTACATTCCCTTGCAAAATGGAAACGCTTTGCACTGCATAAATATGGCTTTTGTCCAGGCGAGGGACTGTATGCGGATATGAACGCCATCCGCCGCGACGAAGATACGGATAACATTCATTCTGTCTTCGTAGACCAGTGGGACTGGGAAAAGATTATAACAAAACAGGAACGCACGATCGAATACCTGAAAAATACCGTCAGGCTGGTATACAAGGCGCTGCGCAAGACGGAAAAATACATGGCAGTCCATTACGACTATATCGAAGAAATACTGCCGCATGACATCTATTTTCTGACGACACAGGAGCTGGAAGACATGTACCCGGGCCACACGCCAAAAGAACGGGAATATTTTATCACAAAAGAAAAGGGCGCTGTCTGCCTGATGCAGATCGGCGATAAGCTGGCCTCCGGCGAAAAACACGACGGACGCGCACCGGATTACGACGACTGGGCACTGAATGCAGATATTCTTGTATACTATCCAGTTCTGGACATCGCACTGGAGCTTTCCTCTATGGGAATCCGCGTGGATGAACAATCACTAAAAGAACAGCTGGACAAAGCCGGCTGCCCGCAGAGAGCCGAACTGCCGTTCCAAAAAGCCATCTTAAACAAAGAACTGCCATATACGATCGGCGGAGGCATCGGACAGTCACGTATCTGCATGTTTTTCCTTCGAAAAGCACATATCGGAGAAGTACAGTGCTCGATCTGGAGGCCGGAAACTATGGAAACATGCACAAAATGCGGCATACAGCTGCTATAACCGGCGATCCGTTATCAATCATACTCATTCTATCTGCCCACAGGCCGCGGAAAAGCAAAATCCCTGCTTTCCCGCGGCCTAAAACACTAGAGCGTGTCTGAAAAATGAAAACATTTTTCAAACACGCTCTAGTGTTTCATCCAGTCAGAAACTGCCCGGATATTTATACTGTCCTATTTGGCAGCAATCACATCTGCCATATCAAATAAGCCCGCCTCTTTTCCTGCCAGAAACTTTGCAGCTTCTACCGCTCCCTTTGCAAACACCGCTCTGGAATTAGCCGTATGCTTAAACGTGATGATTTCATCCGTTCCTGCAAAGATCACTTCATGCTCGCCTACGATATTACCGCCGCGCACAGACGAAATGCCGATTTCTGCCTGACCTCTTTTCCTGCGCTCTTTCGTGCGGTCATACTGGTATGCATAAGACTCATTCATTGCTTCATTCATACAGTCTGCCAGCGCAAGTGCCGTACCGCTTGGAGCATCCAGCTTCTGATTATGGTGCTTTTCTACGATTTCAATGTCAAAGCCTGCCGGGGCAAATACCTTCACTGCTTTTTTTAAAAGATCAATCATCGTATTGATGCCGAGAGACATATTCGCTGATTTTAACACGGCTGTCTTTTCAGAAGCCTGCTGTACTTTAGCCAGCTGCTCATCCGACAGCCCTGTTGTGCACAATACGACCGGCATATGCCGCTCCATGCAGAAATCAAGCAGTGCCCCTGCCGCAGCGGCATTGGAAAAATCTATGACCACATCAGCCTGACAGCCACATTCTGCCAGATCCGCATACACCGGGTAAGCATTTTTTATCCCGTCCTTATTATAAACGTCTACGCCTGCTGCAATCTCAATCTCCGGATCTTCCATGCAGATGCTGGAAATCATCTGCCCCATTTTCCCATTACAACCGTATATGATTACTTTCGTCATGTTCTAGTTCCTCCATCTTATGTATAAGCACCCTTTCAGAACCTGTTTCTTAAATCTCTATGGGGTATCTTTTTTCATTAGTATGCTGCCGCTGCAGAGATTTTATACCGTATTATTTTCGATTTTTATAAAAATACTGCAAAAATACTACAAACAGCATATTTTATAGTAATCCATAATTTTTCATAGCTTCGGCCAGCTTCAGCGCATTTGCCTCGCTCATCTCACATAACGGCGCACGCAGCGATCCTACCTGCTTACCCATCAGGTTCATCGCTTTCTTTACTGGGCTAGGGCTGACTTCCGAGAATAATGCCTCTACAAGCGGCAGTCCCTTTCTCTGGATTTTACGTGCTGTTTCAAGATCGCCGTCGAAAAAGCTCTGGCAGAGATTATGCACATCCGCAGGCGCTATATTCGACCATACGGAAATAACGCCGACTGCCCCGATTGCCAGAAGCGGCAGCACCAGCCCGTCTTCGCCGGAATACATGTCGATCCTGCCGTCCGTCAGGTCCAGAGTCTTTGAAGCCTGTGCCATATTTCCAGTCGCTTCTTTTAATCCTACGATATTTTCTACATTTTTATGAAGGTATGCCACCGTCTCCGGCAGCAGGTTGCAGCCAGTCCTTCCTGGTACGTTATACAAAATAATCGGTGCCTTTACAGACTCTGCGATCTGCGTATAGTGCGCAATCAGTCCCGCCTGCGTAGCTTTGTTATAATACGGTGTTACGACCAGCAGTCCGTCAGCGCCTGCTTTTTCTGCCTCCTGCGACAGATATACCGCTGTCCTTGTACAGTTTGATCCGGTTCCTGCGACAACAGGTATCCTGTGCTTTGTAAATTCCACGCATGCACGGATAACGTCCAGATGCTCTGCCTCTGTCATCGTCGAAGCCTCTCCTGTTGTGCCTGTGATAATGATCGCATCCGTACCGCCTTTGATCTGCTCGTCAATAATCTCTTCTAATTTTTCATAATTCACATCCAGATTCTCTTTCATCGGCGTGATAATTGCTACACCCGCTCCCTTAAAGATCGCCATATTCATTCCTCCTGTTAATAAATATCCTGCAGTCCTGCTGCTGTCAGGCATTCTGCCTATAATAAAAACCGGCCCTGATGAGCCGGCTTTAATTTCATGCTTTCTATTGATCTGATAGCGCCCCATCTATGCCCAGATGACAGTCATGGAATTATTTACCCCATGCCCAAGAATCCAGGTTCAGGACCTCCATTCTTTCGGCGTGCTCCCCTTTCACAGATCTTCTTATGTGCCTGTCACATCCAATACGCTACTTATGGATTACGCAACCTCTATCTACTTTATTCAATTATTCTATATACCCACTATAACACTGCTTTGTATGATGTGTCAACTATTCCAAATGAAATTTCCTAATTTTACCCAATCCCAATGCCCTAAGAATCTCCATCGCAGTTTTTTTCTGTCTGAATATGATATATCTCATCTGCGAGCGTACGCAGATAGTCTGGAAGATTGCGTCCTGTCACAATGATCTGAGCCTCATCTGCTTTCGCCTGGAACAATGCCTCTATATCCTCTCTCGACACTACACCATTGTCAATTACACCTAAAAGCTCATCCAATATCAGCAGACTACACTCATCGTTCATAAGGACTTTTCTGGCAAAATTTACGCCATTTCTAAGATTCCTGTTTTCTTCTAATTTTTCCTGTTCGGACAATTCCTCATATCGTTCTTCCGATTTTTCAAAATGAAACACCTTAATCTCTGGCTCCAGCCGCTGCATAAAGACAGATTCTGCTGCCATCCGGCCTTTTAAAAACTGGATGATAAACACGTTCCTGCCTGCTCTCGCAGCCTGCACTGCGCACCCTAATGCGGCGGTTGACTTTCCGCGGCCATCCCCATAATAAATCTGAACCCTGCCTGAATCCATAATATCCTCCTTTTTGGAGCGTTCCATACGTTCCTACCTGCTTCAGATTCCTATAAGATACCACACCTCTTCATAAAATGCAATTTTTTTATTTATTTTTTGTCAATTTTGGGCTTAAACATTTTCATGAATGAAATTTTTAACCTGCAACTAATAACTTTTGTCATCCAGATACTCGATCTTGCTTACCGATACTTCATATGCAACACGCTTTTCCGTCTCCAGCTCATTTAGTTTCTTTACATATTCACGGCTCTGTATTCTGCCCCAGATCTGTACATGGGAACCGACTGTAAAGCTGGAGGCAAAACGTGCATTCCTGCCCCAGCAGATGCATGGAATATAATCAGATTTTCCATAAGAACGGTTGACTGCAATTAATAAATCCGCAATCTCACGTCCCAGCGGGGTCTTTCTGTATATCGGCTCTTTGCAGATATAGCCGTCTAAAAAGATCTGATTGCTCTTTACGTCTTCTTCTTCCTGCTCCATAAATTCCAGTTCCCTGGCAAATACTGACAATACTAATCGGTTCTTTTTTTCTTCGTGGCGGTTATAAGAGCGGAACTGTCCTGTCACATAGATATATTTTCCTATGTAGTTCTGCGTTGTATCCACCAGCCGCTCAGATACCATGACCGGAATGTAATCTACAAAATTACTCAGCCTGTTTACAGACACATCGACCATATAAAAGCCTTCTCCATATACTTCGTGGCTGAACTCAAAATCAGATACGATCCTGCCCGCTATAGTTACTTGATTGTTTTCAAATATTTTATCTGCCATGAATCATTTTCTCCCTTCCTCTTTTCAAACGTGACAGTTAGTTTTCGTTTTATACGTTTCTCTTAGGAACTCCTTACTGCCAGGCGGTACTGCCCTCAGTCCTGCATGCCGGACTGATTTTAGCTACTACCAATGTATTCTGCTGCCGGCACTTTTAGAACTAAAAAGTGAGGCCCGTCAGTGTCGTCTTATTGACAAAACAGAATTTATCATGCCCCTTCTAAAAAACTTCTCATTTCATGTCGATAACACTTCGTTTCCATAAAATTCGAAAAACTTTTCTATATTTCGCTTTCTTCCCATAAATTTTTTTGTCATATCGCCCAAAATATTCGCTTGATGCCAAAAAATCTTGCACTACGTCTAAAATATGATACAATGATTTGAGCGTCATTGCAATCCCTAAACTACGCTCAAAATATGATACAATGATTTGACCATCATTGCAATCCCCAAAATTGCTAGAAAGAAGGATATAATATGGAAATCACAAGAGACGATGTCCGAAATATTGCAATCATCGCCCATGTCGATCACGGGAAGACTACTCTCGTAGATGAATTATTAAAGCAAAGCGGCGTATTCCGTGCCAATCAGGAGGTACAGGAGCGTGTCATGGATTCAAATGACATCGAACGCGAGCGGGGCATCACGATCCTCTCCAAAAATACAGCCGTATTTTATAAAGATGTCAAAATAAATATTATCGACACACCGGGACATGCCGACTTCGGCGGCGAGGTGGAACGTGTCTTAAAGATGGTAAATGGTGTCGTGCTGGTCGTTGACGCTTTCGAGGGCGCTATGCCGCAGACAAAATTTGTACTGATGAAAGCACTGGAGCTGGATCTTCCGGTCATTGTATGCATTAATAAAATCGACCGCCCGGAGGCCCGCCCGGATGAAGTCATCGACGAGGTTCTGGAGCTTTTTATGGATCTGGATGCCTCCGATGAGCAGCTGGACTGCCCGTTTATCTATGCCTCTGCAAAAGACGGCTATGCGGTCAGAGACTTAAATGACGAGCATAAAGACATGACAGCGCTGTTTGAAACCATTATCAGCTATATCCCGGCTCCTGTGGGCGACCCGGACGAAAATACACAGGTGCTGATCAGCACAATCGACTATAATGAATATGTAGGCCGCATCGGCATCGGCAAGGTCGATAACGGCAGCCTGAAAATCAACCAGGAAGCTGTCGTCGTCAACCACCACGACCCAGACAAGCTGAAAAAAGTAAAAATCAGCAAACTGTATGAATTTGACGGACTGAATAAAATAGATGTAAAAGAAGCTCAGATCGGCGCCATCGTAGCGATCTCCGGCATCGCTGACATTCATATCGGAGACACAATCTGTGCGCCGGAAAATCCGTCTGCGATCCCATTCCAGAAGATTTCAGAGCCGACGATTGCGATGAATTTTATCGTAAACGACAGCCCGCTTGCCGGACAGGAAGGAAAATATATTACCTCCCGCCATCTGCGCGACCGCCTGTTCCGCGAGCTGAACACCGATATCAGCCTGCGTGTCGAAGAGACGGAGGATACCGACAGCTTTAAGGTATCAGGCAGAGGCGAGCTGCATTTATCCGTCCTGATTGAAAATATGCGCCGGGAAGGCTACGAATTTGCAGTCAGCAAAGCCGAGGTACTGTACAAAACAGACGAACACGGCAAAAAGCTGGAGCCTATGGAAACCGCTTATGTAGATGTGCCGGACGAATTTACCGGAGCCGTGATCGACAAGCTGTGCCAGCGCAAAGGTGAAATGCAGAACATGCATTCCATCGCAGGAGGCTATACCCGCATTGAATTCCGCATCCCATCCCGCGGCCTGATCGGCTACCGGGGCGATTTTTTGACCGATACAAAGGGAAACGGCATTATCAACACGATTTTTGACGGCTATGACGAATACCGCGGCGATATCCAGTACCGCAAGCAGGGTTCCCTGATCGCATTTGAAACCGGCACATCCGTAGCATACGGCCTGTTCAGCGCACAGGACCGCGGACAGCTGTTTATCGGATCTGGCGAACGCGTCTACGCCGGAATGGTGGTCGGGCAGTGTGCAAAAGCCGAGGATATCGAGCTGAACGTATGCAAGAAAAAGCACCTGACCAATACACGCTCCTCCAGCGCTGACGAGGCGCTTACCCTGACACCGCCGAAAATACTGAGCCTGGAGCAGGCGCTTGATTTTATCGACACCGACGAGCTGCTCGAGGTGACGCCGGAAAACCTGCGCATACGCAAGCGCATCTTAGATCCTACCCAGCGTAAGCGTGCTGCAAATAAAAAATAATCACTATTAACAGCAGCTGCCGCACTAAGCGGGATGTATGCAGTATAAAGCAGTTCTCACTCTCTATATACTGCATATCAACCCCTTAAATGCAGCAGCTTTTTTATTTATTTCATTAATTTATAAAATAACCTCCATGCCCACTTTCTGCGGCTTCAGCCCGCATTTTTCATAAAAGCGCATAGCTGTTTCGTTGCATGACCAGACATTCAGCGTTACATTATAGCATCCGTTTTTCCTTGCATATTCCAGCACTGCCTCATACAGGCGCCGGCCGACCTGCTGCCCGCGTATGTTTTCATCGACACACAGATCATCTATGTACAGAGTCTTAATATCTGTGAGTATATTGTCGTTTAAATACTGCTGAAAAATGCAGAATGCATAGCCTATGACACGATTTTGGTCATCTGCTGCTACAAAAATCGGCCTGCCCTCATCGTGTATAATCGCGGTCAGCTGCTGGTCTGTATATTTCTTTTTCTTTCCGCCTTGAAACAGATCCGGCCTGCCGCTGTGGTGCACCTGCAGCACCTGCCAGAGCAGGCTGTTTATTCCTTCTAAGTCTGTTTCCTTTGCTCTTCGTATGTTCATGCTTATCCCCTCCACAAATAAATATAAATGCGTATACTGCAGACATTATAACGCTGCATGACAGGAAACTATTTTTCTGTCACCTTTTCTGTCACCCATTGGTTACAAAAAAAGTTTCCAATAACCCTTGCGATCTGACCCAACTCTCTCTATTATACCTTTATCTTTTAAACTTTTAAGGCGCTTAGATACTGTTTTTCTGCTAATTCCAAGCATCTGTGCCATCTTAATTGTTGTGTAAGAAGAATCTATCCGTAAAAGTTCAGTCACCTTTCTCTCTTCTTCTGTCACCCTGTCGGTATCAGATATAATTTTACAAGTTGCATTTTTAATATGATAATGCTGTTCCAATGGAACTGTCAGCTTAAATACGTCCCCCTCTTCAAAATCTGGTTCACATCCAGAATAAATTTTAGTAAACTTGTACAGATTACGAACCCCAGACCCCAAGGCATCCGCATATCCAATATTTACAAAAAACTTCGCTAATAATGGATTTTTGGGATATGGAGTGAAGTCCTGTAGTTCAATTCGTCCAATACGTCTCGCACGATTCCAGTTTTCTGTATAGATCTTATCTTTTTCTATAATCAGCTTCGCTGGAAAAGCACTGCCAAATTCCCTGTGCACAAGAAGATTGCTGACAATCTCCCTAGCAATTGCACTTCTGACACTCATATTGATATTATCTATCAGAAAAAACTTATCATTTGTATGTTTTGAAATAAAGTCCATCAATAAATCATAGCTTTGTATCAGATTATTTTCTACAATTAGCCGGTCATCATATCTGTCCATATTCTCGACTCGATATATTGCATCAGTTTTATATCCCGGCACACAAGACTGTATGGATTCAGTTTTCCCAAATAGAAGTATACAGGCCATATTATACCCTTCCATACCTGTACTCCTGTCCTTCTCATACAAACCTGCACTCTTCAAAAGCTCATGATCCGACATATTTTTCCATGGATGATTTATATATTTATTCACAGCCATTTGTCTAGCTTTACCAATTAACTCCATACATAAATCGTCTTCTGTCGCATAAGGAAAAATTTTTCGTTCCGTATATGTTGCAGACTTTCGGCTAGATATATTGGCCACTAAATCCGCTGAAGTAGAAACATCCTGGTCTGCATCCTCATTTCGATCATAAATCTTGTTATTACAAAATTCGATCTGTGAACTAACAGGAACGTATACCCACAAAACTATCATGCCTTTATATTGTATCTCCTCTAGATTCAAATAGAGAGACGGATGTATTTTTTGTGGGTTATTAAGCATATTGACAAAGTTCTTTTTCATATCCACAATGCATTTCGGATTTACTCCAACCACCACTCCTTTATGGTTTATTTCCTTTACATCAAGAAACATATAACCACCATAACGATTAGAAAATGACATACTGTCTCAAATACACTGTTATTTAATCCATTCACACATTCTTTATATTCAATTGTAAACCCTTCTCCGGCCTGTAATAGTTCTTCTAGCTTTCCAACTGTCATATAATACCCCTATATTTAGTTAATCTTTTCGTCCCAATCCGAGTACCCTTTTATTTAGCAAAGATTCAATGCTCCAACGTATTCTCAATAAAAATCCCATACCCCAGCTTAGAATCGGATATAAACACATGCGTTACCGCACCAATGATATAACCATTTGGGGGAGGGTAATAGACGAATCAGACAGCGTCTACACAATCCCCCTATATTCCCTGAGCCTCCTGTAAAATGTAGACCTGCTCATCTGGCACCGCCTGAGTGCTTCTTTAAATGAAATCTCCTTACGCTCCCAAGACCTCACAACTTTTGTAAAATTATCTGGAATATCCGCCTCCGGCCTGCCAAACCTCACGCCCCTGGCCTTAGCAGCAGCGATTCCCTGCTCCTGGCGCACCTTTATGTTTGCCCGTTCTGATTCTGCTACAAACGATAAAATCTGCAGCACCAGATCGGCAATAAATGTCCCCATCAGATCTTTGCCATTGCGCGTATCCAGCAGCTGCATGTCGATCACACATATATCAATGCCGATCTCTTTTGTCAGAATGCGCCACTGTTCCTGAATTTCCTCATAATTACGCCCCAGCCTGTCAATGCTTAAAATATAAAGCAGATCTCCCCGTTCCATTACTCTTGTCATTTTTCGATACTGAGGACGCTTAAAATCTTTGCCAGACTGCTTATCGATGTATATGTTTCTCTTTGGTATTCCTTTTTCGTGCATCACCGCCATCTGCCTGCCTTCATTTTGATCTGTACTTGATACGCGAACATATCCATATGTACTTCCCATAATTGCCTCCTGTTTTTATCTTTCGTATAAATTTTTTCATATATACATTATGATAAAGTCAGAAGAAGTGATACACTTTGGGCATATATTATTCTAATAATGCGATGTACTATAAACGAAACCGGACTATAAACATAGCAGCCGCTTAGGCATATTACGCGAAACGGCTGCCTGATATTTTACTATTCCGTTCATACACATATGATTTATGTCTGTCAGGATCTAATTTCTTCACCGGTATGCATATCAAACCGAAACTGCTCTACGATCTCATCGGTGTCGTATTCTGTCTTTGTATACACAATCTGTTCTGATTCTTTGGCCAGTGCCAGCTCATAGACGTACCGCACCCCGCCTTCCAGCTCTTCCTGGCTGCCGATCCAGTACGGATAATTCTCCAGCTGTTCGTCCATTTCGCATAGTTTATTTGACACCTCTACACTGATCCCTGCATCGGTCAGCACCCTGCGGTCAGAGGCAGAATCACTGTCAATCGGGGCCTCACGTCCGATTCTGCGCAGATACTGCTTTGCATAAGACCGTTCCTGCTTTGCCAGAGCCTCTGCCGCCTCTTCACGGATCGGACTGCAGCTCTTCCACAAGGGTCCTGGAAACATCGTCTGAATCCACTGCAGCCTGTCATTTTCATCCTCGGACTTCTGATAGTCCTCTAATACATATCCACGTTTTTCGTCAAAAGAAAATTTCATGACTGCAGGCATGACGCCGCTCCCGGCTCCTTTCACCAGACGGTCATCCGCAAACCTATATTCGCCATACATCGTCAGGGCATATACCATCACATACCCATCCTGTTCTTCGCTGCCTAGTATTTCATGCCCTTCTGCCGGACACTCCAGCCCCATGTACTGTTCCCTATAATGGGACAGCACCGCCTGCCCGACTGCTTCATCCAGATCAAACACTGCCGAAAAACCCTCTGGATCATGTGTCTGCGGCGGCTCTGAACCGCCGTTTTCAATGTTCTGGCTTAAACTGCCTGTTTCCGCTGAATCTGCTGCCTGGCTGTTTTCCGTATCTGGAACCGAATTCTCTGTTCCTGCTGAATCTGCTGCTTCGCCGCTTTCCGCCTGCTGCGATGAATCACCTGTTTCTGCTGAATCTGCCCCTTTGCTGTTTTCCATATCTGGATCTGATTGATCTGCCTGTGCCGGGCCGCTGTTTTCCGTCTTCTGGCCTGACCCAGCTGTCCCAGCTGTCTGTGCCAGATCCGTGCTTTCTGCAGGCTGTTCGGATTCTGCCGGCGGAGCTGTATTAGAGCTGACAAAGCACATAACAGATAAGAATATAGCCATAACGCAGATAATTAATTCTACCTTTTGATTCTGCACAATTTTTTGTATTTTCTCTTTCATAATACGTCCTTCTCCCGCTGTCATACTGCTGCAATCAATGCAGGCAAATTTTTTTCTTAAAAATACTCTATCGTAATTTTTATTTTTTTGCAACAAAAACAAGAAAATTGTATGAAACTGCAGAAACCTATACATAATGAAACAGTCCGGCTCTGCGCCAGACTGTTTCATTAAACACCTTATAACTTTTTGCCGGTATCCAGATCAAACCGGTGCTGCTCTACAGTCTCTCCGGTATCATACACACTTTTTGTATAAATGATCTCTCCTGCTTCTTGATCTACGTCCATTTTATACACATACCGCACTCCGTCTATGATCTCTTCGCGGCTGCCGATCCAGTATGGATACTTATTAAGCTTTTCCATATCGCTCATTTTATTTGACACCTTCACGCTGACGCCTGCATCCGTCATCAGGCGTCCTTCCCTGTCAATATGCTCTGTGACATCTGCCTGTCTTCCAATTTTCTTTAGATACTGTCTGGCATATGCATACTCCTGCTTCTGCAGCTTATTGTATCTTTTTTCATCATAAGTCAGGCATGTATCCCACAGATGCTCAGGGAACATATCGCGGACTGAGCTTACATAATATCCGCCTTCCAGCGGCTCTTTGTAATCCTCCAGCAGATATCCGCGCTGCTCATCCAGTGAAAATGTCAATACATTACAGATCGTTCCGCTGCCTGAGACCTTCACCAGGCAGTCATCCTCAAACCCGTACCAGCCAAACATCGTTATGGCATATACTGTCACACTGCCATCTGCCTCCTGCTTCTGCTCCAGGATCTCATGCCCTTGTGCAACGCATTCTCCCTGCCCATAGCGCTCTTTGTTATACGTAAGCACTGCCTGACTGATCGCTTCATCCAGATCAAATACCGCAGTATCATTATTCGTACCGTTTTCACCTGCGCCGGAGGCATGATCTGCATCAGCTTCTGCTCCCCGGCCCTGATTCGCAGAGGCCTGCTCATCTCCTGCGGCCTGTGCCGGAACATTCTGCCCCGTATCATTTCCTCCCACGGCCTGTGCCGGAACATTCTGCCCCGTGCCATTTCCTCCCACGGCCTGTGCCGGAACATTCTGCCCCGTGCCATTTCCTCCTGCGGCCTGTGCCGGAACATTCTGCCCCGTGCCATTTCCTCCTGCGGCCTGTGCCGGAACATTCTGCCCCGTGCCATTTCCTCCTGCCGGCTGCGATGCAGCCTTCTGCATTCCCTCACTTTGTGCCGGATTATCCTGCTGTGTCTCCTGCAGATCTGCTTCCTTCCACAGATGGTCTCCGGACCTTTTTTCAGCATTATGATTTTGTCCCGCTGCCTGCTTTGACTCTGCAGGCTTTACTGTGCTGACGCTGACCAGACATATGACAGATAACAGCACTGCCAGAATACCAGCCGGCAAAATTCCTTTTTGATTTTTCGCAATCCTTTTAATTCTCTTTCTCATACTGCGTCCTCCTCCCGTCATTGTAGTTGCAATGCAGAAATAATCTTTTGGCTCTGTCTTCACAGATACCAGACGTATCAGTGTCTTTCCATAACCAATCCGCTCGTCTTCTCCCAATAATGCCACTGCTGCTTCATCGCATGCCAGCTCACAGTCCTGCTTTGACATAGAGGCTGCCAGCCAGACCAGCGGATTCCACCAGTAAATAATCAGGCATATGCAGCGCAGCACTGACCAGATATAATCCTTCTGCCTAAAATGGCAGTATTCGTGTGTCAGCACATGTGCAAGCTGCTGCTCATCCACACTCAGATTCGGTGTAATATATACCGCCCTGCCATACAGGCATGGGGAAGGCAGTCCTTCCGCAAGGTATACAGGCAGCGGGCCGCTGTTTCCCAAATAGCGCACCCTCCTCCTTTTCAGGTATGCCATAAACCTTATATTTTCTATTAAAAAATAGAGAAACAGCACTATGCTCCCGGCTCCTGCGGTAAAAACCAGCAGCTGCATTACCGCTGCCTGATCCATCTTAGACACATCTGTAAGAAACTGTATTATTTTCTCCAGATCCCAGCTGAATACAGATTTTACTTTTGTAATTTTTGCTGTATCTTTTTGTTCCAGCTGACTGCCGCCATACTGCTGCCGGCTGTCTGCCCTGCTGCTCCCTGTCTGGCTGGTGCCGTCTGCCGGGTACCCGGATGTATTTTTCCATCCGGCATTACCGCTGACATCCTGCTGCCCCTGCCCAGAAACCCCGGCCAGACCCTGCTGCGGCACATTGCTCCTATTATTATTCTGATTATTAAGCTTGTAGATCCACGGCTCAGACAGCCTTTGAATCGACAATACACTTTCAATCTGAGGCACCGGCACAATCAGCAGCTTTACGGCTACAAAAGCCCATAACGCGTACTGCACTCTCATACTGATTTTATTCTGCAGCAGCGCCCGCAGCAGCACTACGGCAATAATAAAAACTGATGATGTAAATAAAAAACTGTACAATCCCTCCATATCTAACCTCCACATACAAACCACTTACGTCTCCTGTAAGCCTGGATCTATGCTCCTGCCCATGAATTCCGCTTTATTTTCCATAGGCCCGGATCTATTCCACTGCCCATAATCCGCTTTATTTTCCCACAGGCTCAGATCGTTCCACTGCTTATGCATCCGTTTCATTTTCCTGCAGAATCTGATACAGTTCCTCCACTTCCTGTTTTGACAATGCCTTCTGCTGTACCATGGCATTGATCATAAGGCCGATTTTTCCATGAAATACTTTGTTTAAGAAATCTTCCGTTTCCTGTATAGCCACATCCTCCCTGTTCCAGTCAGGATAGTATAATCTGGCTTTTGTGCCTTCTTCAAAATGCAGTGCCCCTTTTTCTTCCATCCGCTTTAAAAAAGACATTACTGTATATTTTGACCATCCCGTTTCTTCTTTTAGAGTATTCGTAATCTCCATCATAGTCTTAGGCGGATCATCCCATAAGACGGACATCACTTTCCACTCTGCATCCGTTAACCTGCTCTTCATAAATCCTCCGATTCCTTTCTTCGATTTTGGTGCCTTATATTTGATATCTCAGATTCATACCTCAGATCCGAAACCCCGGGTCTGCCCCAACACTCTTTAATACCTGTATTTTTCAAACACGCTCTAGCACCTTGTTTTCTGGTTGGCATCTGCTTACCTTAAATATAATATAGCAGACAGGTAAGCAGATGTCAACCTTTTTTATACAGATTTTGATATGGAGAATTTATTTCAGATATGCAGACAGCAAATAAGGCTGAAAACCTGTCACCAGATTTCCAGCCTCAGTACCTGCCCATAGGCATGCTGTAGAAAATTTGTCTATTCATAATAAAAATGCTGCGGCTGCACGAACGCCGGATGAGGGCATTGTCTGGAGGCTCCTCTGGCTCCGCCGTCCTGATTATCCAGCCAAACGCCAAGAGCTCCTGACATTCCTCCAAGCCGCAGAGAGACAGAACAGCTCCCCTCACCCAGCCGGCTCTGTCAGGCACTATGAACTAATTTTACTGTACAGCCAGAATGTTTCATTATGCTTTCAGCCATTTCCATGTTAAATTTTGCTATTTAACTGAATTTTTGAAAAGATTGGAGTTTTAAACAATAGAAAACATACGGTGTGAACTTTCTTTCTATTGTCATGAATCAAGTGCCCGCAAAAGGTATACAGGCATATTCAAAAGTTCTAAGACGTAATGTCTGCAAAAAAAGCTGGATGAGGGTGTTGTCTGGAGGCGGCTTGGAAGAATGTCAGGAGCCCTTGGCATTCTGCTGGATAATCAGGGCGGCGGAGCCAACGGAACCGATAGCCGTATGAAAAGCTGCCATTTCCTCTGCCTATACAGCTGAACCTCCATTTATACATTTGCATAACATGTTTTATGTCTGTATAACGGCCTCCTTTGACAGGCAGTTTTTCCATTAAATAAACATGGTCAGAATTCGTCCAGCAGCAGCCCGATATTTTTCTGCATCAGCATCACCAGATGCGCCATATTCTGCATAATGCCGATCGCGCTCTGGGGATTATCGCGAATAAATTCTTCTAGTGAATCTTTTTTAATCCGCATCAGCTGAACTTCATCATAAGCGATTACCGTATAAATACTCGGCTGGCCGGAAAGCACATTCATCTCACCAAAACATTCGGATTCTGAATAAATACCGATCAGATGCTCCTCCATTTTACCGTAACACAGATAAACTGCCACTGATCCATGAATAATTTTATACATCTCATCATAATTTTCTCCCTCACGTATGATAATATCATCTGTATAAAATGTCTGCATTGTTATATTTTCCAAATGACTTCATCCTCCTGCTCATTCTTCAATCGTCAATATATCCACAAGCCCATTCACTTCAAATATCTTCATAATCTTATCATTGACATGGATCACCCGCATGAATCCCTGCTTATTCATCGTTTTCTGGGCGTCTGCAAAAACCCTCAGCCCGTCCGATGATAAGTAATCCATCTCCCGTAAATCAATCGTCAGATCTGCCACTCCATGCAGTAATTCTTTCAGCAGCTTCTCCAGCTCCGGCACAATTGTCGTATCAATCCGCCCTTTCAGAGCAAGGCATAGACTGTTTCCATGTTTTGTTTTCGTTATTTTCATACATGTCCCGCTTTTATATAAGATCATCAAACGCTCTAATCTCCCATATCTGTATGCCCCTGTTCGAATTCCCGCTGCATTCCATGCTTGTACTTCATCCAGCCAGAAATCAGAGTCTATTACAGCCTGATTCACGCCATTGCTTCGTTAAAATTAATAGTCGACGGCACCACTCTGCCGTTAAAATTTTTCCCTGCACTGACGCGGGTCGTTCAACACTAGAGTGTGTCTTAAAAATCATTATCAATTTTTATTATATCAAATCTGACGGTGACTGCCATAAATATGGTATTGATCGCACCTTTTCCGGCATATTCTGCAATATTTATGATCTGCCGCCAGCCAGGCTGCCGGTTACTGCCTGCGCTTTTCCCGAAAGCAGACTGCGGCACAATATCCTAAAATGTCAAATTCCCGGAAACCATATACCGCCTGGTCCACATCCTGTGCAATCTGAACGCCCCCATCTGCCAGAATGCTTATTTCGTATAAATGCAGCGGGATCATCATTCCTTCCCCCACAGCCTTTGCAAAGCTTTCCTTTAATGCCCACAGGCGGTAAAATGCCTGATCGCACAGTTCCCTGCCCGGCTGCCCGGCTATATACTTATACTCGGACGGCGTAAAAAATTTTTCTGCAAGTGCCAAGTCTGCCTCCTGTACCTTAGCAATGTCACAGCCTGTCTCCACGCCTGCAAATACTGCAATCACCAGGTCTTTTGAATAGGAAAGGTTAAAATAAAGACCAGGATGCCTGGACAGATACGGCTTTCCATTTTTTCCAAAAACCACTGTCTGCTCCTTCTCACGCAGCCCATAAAAAGACAATCCATAATCCATCAGTATTCCTGCGCCTAATGACAGCCTCTTATCCTGCATAAGCAGGCAGGCATCTATTTTGCGGCGGCGCTCCTGTGACATTTTATCATAATACTCTAAAAAACAATCCGCCTCCTCCAGCTTTCTTGTATCCATCCAATAAAGCCTGGCGCCACAATGTTCATATCCTTCTATATTTATTGTATTGATCAGCTCCATCACCATTTATCCCGCACTTTATTATATTGTAGCTAACGATTAATTTTATTTCGGCTGCCATTTTCAGCCATAGCTGACCTGCATTTTATCCAATGACCACCGATTCCCAGCTCTATTATGCTGAATCAGACCGCCCGCGCACCGCTTATACTAATAAGGAAAGAAAACGTAACATTCATTTCGTCCACCTCATTCTGCGATCTGCCAGCAGAGCTGCAGCATAGTTCATGCTGTCTATATTTGTTAGTTTACCAGAATTTTCAGCAATTGGACACGCTTTGGAACATATCGCAGTTTTTACGGCATGCATTGCTGAACTATATACAAATAAACCAAAATGTTATTGAAAACAATTGTTAAATGGAATAACATATTAAAATGTAATTTCATCCGATTTATGTCCCCAGCACATTGACGCCGTAAATAAATGGAGCCGATCGGCTATAACATTTTGGAGCTTATAGAAACGGAAACAAAGATGAGGCTTTTTCTATCATTTTTACAGAAAGCTCCCCTGCGTTTAACGAAGTAATTACTCTTTCAAAAGAGATTGATGCAGCTATTGCTCCCTAAAAAGCACGGGCTTTTTTTAGCAGGATCACAGCAGGCAGATTTTAAATTCTAAAACAACAGCAGACACGCTGCACGATTTTTCTGTTGTCATAAATAGGGCTGTCGCACTAAGCAAAACATATACAAGATATAGCATAGAAGAATGATTTATACCAACTATATCTTGTATCATTTTTCTTAATGCGACAGCCCCTTATTTCTCAAGCTCCAGCAGCCTGCGTCCCATCCAGACGCCCATGGCAGAGGCCATCATAAGCCCTCTCGTCCATCCGCTGGAATCTCCCAGACAATATAATCCCTTCACATTTGTCACAAGATTTTCATCCATGCGTACTTTGTTACTGTAAAACTTCAGTTCTGGAGAATACAGCAGCGTCTCTGTACTTGCGAACCCAGGCACGACCTGATCTACCGCCTGTATAAAGCTGATAATATTTACCATAGCCCGGTACGGCATAGCTGCTGTAATATCCCCGGCTACCGCATCCGGCAGGGTCGGACGCACATTGGACTGCGCCAGCTCTTTCGCCCACGTGCGCTTTCCGTCCAAAATATCCCCATAACGCTGTACAAGGATCTGCCCCGCACCCAGCATATTTGTCAATTCGCCGACCTTCTGCGCATAAGCAATCGGCTGATTAAACGGCTCCGTAAAATTGTGCGAGCAGAGAATCGCCAGATTCGTATTGTCAGATTTTAAATCTTTATAGGAATGTCCGTTTACCACCGCCAGATCATTGTCATAATTTTCCTGGCTGACAAACCCTCCCGGATTCTGGCAGAATGTCCGCACTTTATTCTTAAACGGTCTCGGATATCCGATCAGCTTAGACTCATACAGTACCTTGTTGACTTCTTCCATAATCTCATTACGCACTTCGACACGCACGCCGATATCTACCGTGCCGGATTTATGCGCGATGTCATACTTTGCACAAAGCGTCTGCAGCCAGTCCGCACCGCGCCTTCCTGCTGCCACTATAACATGAGGCGCTTCATACCGCTCCTGTTTAGAGCTTCCTTCTCTGGACAGGCAGATTCCCTTACAGACATCCTCTTCCATAATCAGATCCTGACAGCTGCACCCAAAAAGCATATCCACGCCCTTTTCCCGCAGATAATTCTCAATCGAGCCATAGATCTGCTGTGCTTTTTCTGTTCCCATATGGCGGATCGGACAGTCTACCAGCTTTAATCCTGCATGGATTGCCCTTTTTCGAATTTCTCGCACCTTCAACGGCTCGCTGACACCTTCGATATGCGTATCCGCACCAAATTCCAGATAAATCTGGTCAGCATAGCCGATCAGCTCCTGCGCACGGTCTGCCCCGATCAGCTCTGGAAAATCACCGCCGACCTCATAGCTTAACGACAGCTTTCCATCCGAAAATGCACCTGCCCCGGAAAATCCTGTCGTAATATTGCACGGCCGGCATCCGACACATTTTTTTGTCTGGCTTTTCGGACACCTGCGTTCTTCAATCGCCCTTCCTTTTTCGACAATTAATATTTTATACCGGCTGTTATTTTTCACCAGTTCAAGAGCTGTAAAAATTCCTGCCGGGCCGGCACCCACTATAATTACATCATATTTCATCTATATTCTCCTATATATTAAAAATAAATTTAAATTCTGCATTCTCCAAAGTGTTTAAACATATGTTTTTCACAAGACAAATCATTATATGACTTTCCTGCATTTCCCTGTACTGTCAGAGCTGCAATCAAACCTTATAAATTATTAATTTGATGCAATTCTGTTCATTATTCTTCTTAATTATTATCACTCTTATCTATAGATTAATTCTGTATTTAACTAATAGAAAAATATAAAATCCTATTTTAATTTACTAATATCATTATCTTCCATGAACTGAATACTGTTATATAAAATCAAAATATCATCAGCCGGATACACACGGAGCAGCTTGCTGACCGGTATATTGACATGCCTCAAGTCCACTACATATGTTCTAGCATAATGGCCTGCTGCCAGCGGCGCAAAACAGTTTCCAAATGAATCCTTAATAATCAAAAGCGTCTTTTCCCTGTTCTTCTTACCTTTTTTATTTTTCCTGCCCTTCAGCGAATCAGCCTCTTTTTCTTCATTAACTGCCTTTTTCGGCTTATCCATGCGGATATCTATAAACGCCTGATTGCCGCCAAAAAAAACGCCATATGGGTCATCGGATTCAGCTTTGTCCAGATCATAAAAGAGATCAGACTGAAACTCGCCCATATTATAATCCAGATGATAGGACGGCCCGTCCTTTCGCTCATACAGTGAAATCGTATCCGCCCGTCCGCCTGTACGTACTTTTGCAAATGTCGTGCCGAAAAAAGAATCGGTGACATCCGTTATATGATAGCTGTCTTTAGGCACAGCAGAAAATCCCATGCGCTCCGCCCAAGTCTCATATGCATAGTAAGCTCCATGCGTCGTCCAATGGTGATCTGTGCGGTAATAAATATATTCTTCGTTATGCGCATTTAAAGCATCATTTACCGAAATACGCTGACTTTCTGGGATTTTCTCACTGACAAGTTCAAAAAAACGCTGCTCACCGGATAGTTCCGCATACATCGGAAGTTTATTTGAGAGCACGCTGCTTTTTGCAGGCACAAACATTACCGAGGCATTCGGATATTCCTGCAGAAATTCTGCTGTCAGCTTTACATGCTCTTCGATCCTGGCCCAGTCAAAATCCTGTTCCTTGTACTGCTCCAGCAGATAATCATCTGCCCCAAAATATACCCCATTCGCATCTTTATATCCAAGCATGCGGGAAAGCTTTGTCTGCAGAGTCACCAGATTTTCCCTTCCTGGAAACTGCTCGCTCAGATATACTTCATATTTGCGCTGGAATCTGCCGCGCATTACTGTCTTTTTAGAAAGCTTAGGCCTTTTTTTCAGCATCCTGCGCTCTGACGCAGAATACGTCCGGTCAGGCGTCACCTTCATATAAATACTGCTGCCTAAAAGCACCGTCATTATAAATACAACAAACAGCACAAAACGTATGCCGGTTTCATTCTGATTCACTTGACCGGGCCGACCCGCCTGGCAGTGCTGACCCACTTGATTCATCTGATTCATCTGGTTCTCTTGACTCTGCTGATTCATCTGGTTCTCTTGACTCTGCTGATTCATCTGGTTCTCTTGACTCTGCTGCGCATCTATTTCCTGTATGGATCGATTTCTATTCATATTTCCTTATCCTATAACAAAATTTGTTATACACACCTTTGATCTATTCTTTCATCACCGCTATCCTGCCTGTATTTGAACATAATTTCATTATTACATCTTATTTTTAATCTGATTATGACAATGTCCAAATACTCCATCCGGCCAGATCTACAGCTTTAGGCCGGATGGAGCACTTATCGGTTCCTTATTTGTAATTCTTCCTTAAAACCAAATGCCATTTTAATTAAACAGTGTTTAACAAAATATTAATTTTATGAAGTTAATATTTAACAAACAGCATTTTACAGGATAATACATCTAATTAAGGATTAGTTTAATTAGAACTTTTTTATTTCAAGCTCATGTCAGTTTCAAGCTTTTTATTTCAAAGCTTATTTGAATTTAAAGCCTATTCATTCTATTTCAGCTTATTTTTTACTGCATTGACAGCTTTCTTATTCTGCTCTTGATATGCTTTGATAATCGCTTCATCAGAGCCGCTTTCTTCGACGCTCTTACTTATATCCCCCATCATAAAAAAGCAGACATATTTTCCTTTCTGGTACACTCTTGAACCCTGGATTCTCTTCAAATTAGACGGATACTGCATAGTTTCAGTTTTCAGCTTTTTCTGGTACTGCTTTACTGCTTCTAAAATCTTCTTTTTCGATGCAGAGTCCTTTGCCTTAAAGATCGTAATCTCATCTATACGAGTACTGATCATCGGTATTTGTACAAATGCTGATGAATACAGTGAAGAATCCACCCCGTACCTAGTTTTAATTTCATCCTTGCTCAGCTTATAATCCGGCAGATAACCGCCTTCATAGGCTTTTCTTACTTCCTTTGCCAGTGCAGCTGCACTTGGAGAAGCCGCCTGTGCAGTAATTACCGGAGCATTTGCCCCTAATGACTCAAAATATGCAGCTGGTGCATACGCATTGATTGAAAATGCCCCAATGCTGACTGCTGCAGCCATCAATAAAGCTGTAAATCTTTTGCATTTCATATTCACTTACCTCCTAATCATCCTTTCATTAATGAATACAAAAAAGTTCGGCATCACTGCCCGTCCTTATTCTAACATATCCATTCAAAAAAGGGAATGGAGCTGAAACAATATTTATACTTTCTATACCGGCAGATAAGCCTGTTGTTTCTAAAGCATAACGCTCGTATTCATTATCCACTAAGCGTGGCGTGCAGTTGGCAGGAATGATTTTTCAAACACGCTCTAGTAACCTGCACAGATCATAAGCACAGGCACGGTAAATATACACAGAATTGTGGTCAGTATAATCGCAGCACTGCAGGCTGACACATCCAGCCCCTTCTGGCTGCCCAGGATCAGCGGCATATTCCCGATCGGCATGCCAAACATCACCATGCTGACGGGCACAAGCACCTCATCATCTGCCGCCAGCCGCAGCAGCGGCAGCATCAAAAGCGGAAGTATCAAAAGCTTAATGACAGAAAATACATACAGGCGCGGCTGGCAGAATATTTTACGGAAATCAGCCTGTGACAGCGCAAAGCCGACTGCTGCCAATGCCATTGGAGATGTTACATTGCCCAGATAAGTCGCCGCAGTCTTGATAAACTCCGGTACCGGTATGCCAAATATAATAACCAGCATAGCTGCCACACCAAAAATTGTACCCGGATTTACCATCTCCTTTAGGGAGGACACCGAGAACCTGCCGTCTATAAGCGTAATGCCGTACGTATAAAATACAAGCGTGTATACCAGCATAAACTCCGTAACATACACTACATACTCTTCACCCAGTATGCTGCTGACAACTGGTATGCCGATAAAGCCGACATTGGAAAATACAACCATCAGCTGAAAAATCTTCCTCTGCCTTAGATCTTTTTCAAAAATTGGCGACAAAATCATTCCGGCTATGATAAAAATCAAAAACATTCCAGCTGCAATCAAACCTACGCGCCACATTGCCTCCAGTGAGATCTGTCCGACGGCATTTGCTGCAGAAGAAAAAATAAGCAGCGGATTAAATACATTTACAATCATATCCGACATCTGATTGTTCGTATGCTCGTCCATCATTCCAATACGCGATACCAGATACCCCGCACCGATCATGATAAGAAGTGCGAGCATTTGAAAAAATACAGTAAAAAAGGTCATTTCTGCTCCTTCCTAAATAAAAACACTAAAATCTTATAAAGTTTTCCTAAATTATATAGGACAAGCCCAGATGCCGCAACAAATATTTTTCAGCTGCTTGCCACAGCATACAAACCATGATAGAATAATTTATAATAAACAGCAGGTGAAAAAATGTCGAAAAAGAAAACATATGAGGAACTGGAAGAATATATCAGAGAGCTCGAAGCGAAACAAAAGAGCCATGAATCCCATGAATATAAGTCACGGCTGTTTAGTTTCCTTTTTGGAAATGAAGTTCCGGAAGATTTTATTATTAAAAAATTTATAACAGCAAACCGGGCGGAGGTGAGAGATATGTGCCTGACTGAATATAATGAAACTGAAGCCATGGAATTACAGCGTCAGGAGGGACTTCAGGAGGGTCTGCAAAAAGGCCTGCAAAAAGGCCTGCAAAAAGGTCTGCAAAAAGGAAAATATGAAACAATGCTGCTCAATATCCGAAATTTGATGGACAGCACGGGATGGTCCGCTGAAAAAACAATGGATGTGTTAAAAGTTCCTTTGAGCCAGCGTGCTTCTCTTTATGATTCACTGACAAAAAACTGATAAGCATTTCTTAAATAGAGCTGCCGCATGTATCTCGACCACTCAATGCGTCAGCTTTTTTCTAAAACAAGTTTTATAGGAGAACAATATGACAACAATTCCCATGAATACAAAAGGAGCCGTTGACCACGGCTCCCTTTCCACAATCAACCGTTCAAAGGTACAGGGTATTTTCAGCCTTCAAAATATTCAGACGCTGAACCGTCCTTCTGCGGGCAGTGCACAGACCACGCAGCTGAACCGTCCTTCTGCGGGCAGTGCACAGACCACGCAGAGGCCGGCGTCTGCACCTGCTCCATCTAGAATGCCTTCGCAGGCAGGTTCACAGTCTGCATCCAGACCACAGGATTCCTTCCGCCCGCAGCCGCAGCAGAGCGCACATGCTCCGGCAGCTATGCCGCAGCAGGCAGGTTCACAGCCTACGGCAAAAACGCCCGCTCCATCAAATGCACATGCTCCAACAGCTATGCCGCCACAGACAGGCATTCCGCGTGTTCAGACACCTGCCCAAAAAAGGCTGCCGGCATTTTTAAAGCCTGTGCAGAAAGGGCAGAAAATTCCGCTATCATCCGGCAGGCCGCCGGGCCGGCTGACAGCCTGCTTTGGATGGAATACAACAAATGCACAGTGCGATGTGGATGTATCCGCTTTCCTGCTGGGAGCTGACGGCAGAGTGCTGGGTGATTCCTGGTTTGTATTTTACGGACAGACCAAAAGCCCGGACAGCAGCTGCACATTTCAATCTACAAGCAGCCAGGACCGTGAAACCATAACCATTGATTTTCACAGGCTGCACCCTGATGTGAAAAAAATAGTGTTTGTGCTGACTATAAACGAAGCATTTGAAAAAAATCTGCACTTCGGCATGATGAAAGACGCCTATATCAGAATACTCGGGCCAGACCAAAAAGAGCTGGCCAGCTTTCAGATGACAGAATATTATACGAATGTAATATCCATGATGATCGGCGAGATTTATGATTATAACGGCACATGGAAATTTCATGCTGTCGGAAACGGCGTTGCCAAAGATCTGGCAGGTTTATGCAGCTTATACGGCGTACAGGTATGTGACTGATGGTCATCATACACTGTGCTTATAAATCATTAGGAGGGTAATTATGTTAACTTTTGAAACAGTAAATGAACTGACCTTAAAAGTCACATGCCGCGGCAGTGACGTGCTGATCACCAAAGCAGGTTCTTTTATAGCGGGCGACAGTCCCGGCGGAAAGAACTATAAATTCGAAAAGCTTCTGCTGGGGCCGCAGAATAATTTTGCCCAGGCTGCCCTCGGCTCTTTGATCCGGCGTGTCACCGGTGAAAACATACCGCTTATGAAAGTAACAATGAGCGGAGATTCTGTCACCTATTATGCAGACTACAGCCAGCATGTCGTGATATACCGTCTGGCCGTCGGTGAAGTCATCTCTGTGGAATCCGAAAACATACTGGCTTTCACGCAGGACTGCAGCTACGAAGTACGTTTTATCGGTTGCGGCGTCTTATCACAAAAAGGCTTTGCCACTACCGCCCTGACCGGAAAAGGAAATAACGCCTATGTCGCTGTCCTTTCAAATGGCAATCCGATTGTACTAAGCAATGTGCAGAGCCGGGATACACTTTCCGTAGACCCGGACGCCGTAATCTGCTGGATGAGCCAGTCCGGTTATTGTGATCCCCAGATCAAGACAGACTTATCGTGGAAAAACCTGATCGGCCAGGCTTCCGGCGAGTCTTATGCATTTGAATGGAGCGGCAGCCAGCCGGTATCCGTCATTGTGCAGCCGACAGAACGCAGAGGCGGCATCAGCATCAGCATGGATTAAGCCATGCAGCGCAGCCATTCTTTCCATTAATAATTTTCTATATCCGCAAAGTCAGCTTGACAATTTTTGCAAAGTATACTATACTAAAAGTGCAAAGTCGACATTGCAAACAGGAGAAGAACATTGAAAACACACATAAAACAACTGCGTAAGGAGAAAAAAATATCTCAGGAGGAACTGGCCCTGGCCGTTGGTACAACCCGCCAGACAATTACTTCTATTGAAACGGGCAGATACATTGCTTCACTGCCATTGGCATATAAAATAGCACATTATTTCGGCCTGTCAATCGAAGACGTTTTTGATTTCTCTGAATACGAAGATGATAAGGAGATTTAAACATGGAAGATTATAGAAAATTACTGATCAAAAGAATCCGGCTGCTGTCTGCACTTGTATTATTTACTGTCTCGATACTAATTTTTAATATATTTTTTGTACCGGACACGTCGAGAATACCTGAAGTTTACGGATTCCAATGCAGCCTTGTCGCAGCATTGGGAACCATTGCAGTCATTACGATTACCCGTTTTCGAAAAATACTGCACAATGACAGCAGGCTCCAGATGCAGTACAATAAAGAACACGATGAGCGTATGAAAACAATCCGCTCCAAGGCCGGACTGCCTCTCTTACAGATTACTTCCGTACTGATGATCTCAGCAGGAATTATATTCAGTTATACAAATATTGTGATCTTTTATACGTTGATTATTGCGGCTGCTATCCAGCTGGCGATTGCCTGCACTGTAAAGTTTACATATATGAGACTTATGTAGGCTATGCCCGCGCTGCATACTGCCGCACTGTGGAGCCTGCATGAATATGCCGGCAGCGGCTGCCCCGCCCAGACGGCAGGGCACCAATA
Organism: uncultured Eubacterium sp.; assembly: GCA_910586445.1. Classification (GTDB taxonomy): domain Bacteria; phylum Bacillota; class Clostridia; order Lachnospirales; family Lachnospiraceae; genus Eubacterium_J. The sequence goes on along the minus strand of CAJUHV010000021.1, from coordinate 21,492 downwards.
TGATTCTTATACATATCATAAAAGAAAAAGGGATTTTTATGGCATTTGAAACATTCGTTCCCATTACAGGCACTATTATGAATATTTCGCGGGGCAATGACTGCTGCAGCCAGATGCTCGCCGTGCGTACGGAAAACGGCATCGTAAACTTCTGGGCAGATTCCGGCACGCTTGTCATTGACAGCCGGCAGCTGCGCACCGGAATGCGGATTGCAGCATTTTATGACAGCAGCCTCCCCGTTCCGCTCATCTTCCCGCCGCAGTACCGTGCACAGATTATTGCAGTGCCCGGCAGGTCTGAGCAGGTGGCGTTAAAACATTTTAACAGAAACCTCGTAGCTTCTGACCGTTCGCTGCAGTTAAACATGTCAGACCGCACTATGGTTCAGACTGTCAACGGACAGCGGTTTGACTGCAATCCGGGAAATCAGGATCTGTTAGTTTATTACTCAGCAACGACAAGAAGCATCCCTCCGCAGACAACCCCGAGCAGGATTATTGTATTCTGCTGAAAACAAAATAGCGGCCAGACAGCCTGCCAGACAATTCCCGGCAGGCTGATTTAAAATTTTCCACCGCCTCCGCCATGTGTCCTGCCGGAAGAAGAAGTGTGTGTACTGGAACCGTGCGGACTGCTGCCTGCACTGCTGTTCTCAGCCCTTTTCCTGCGTTCTATATGCTGATACAAAAACAGGTCATTCTTTCTTGTCAGCTGCATACTGCCCCTCTTTACATAAGCATCTGCCCCAGGCTGGCTGCGTACTGTTTTCAGCCTGGCTCTCATCATCTCCACCACAGCAAGCGAAATCACAAACCCGATTCCAAAAGCAATCAGCAGATTTCTAACATACCCAAACGGAGCCTTTGGAAGATGACCGGAATCATATGGCTCTCCTGTACGTGCCTGCGTAATAAAAGCATCACACCATTCTGCAAACTTTGTAAATGCCGCTGCATACGCACCGCTGCTTAAATCATCCAAAATTTTTTCAGCCATATAGTCTAAGCCGGCATCTGTCACTGCCGTAATCCCAAACCCTGCCGTCGATATGTACCAGTCTCTTTCCTCCATACTGACTAAAAAAAGCACCCCGTCTTTCTCAGCTCCAAAACCATAGCCATGAGCATCATAAAAATCATCGGCATATTTCACCGGCAGCGCCCCTTCCAGCGAATCGACCGTAACTACTACCAGATCCACCTGCTGCCTTTCGCTGATCTCATCCAGCTGATGAAGCAGCGCTGTTTTTTCACTGTCCGAAAGCAGGCCCGCTTCGTCTACAAGCCTCGGCAGGTCCCCTGCCGCAGATACCGGCTCTGTGAAAACAGCCCAGGCAGAAAACGCCATAAATATGGCAGCTAGAATAGAAAAAAATCTCGGCAGGCATATGAAATGTATACTCTTTTTCATGTCCATCTCCTCCTAAAGCATCCAGATCAAATAAGACAGCGCATACAGTACCGCGCCTGTCAGAGCAGTCAGTCCAAGCAGCCATCTGCAGTATGCAGGCTTATCAAGCGGCAGGTCCCCGACCATCTTTCCATTCTGCCCATTCATGGCAAACAGGTAATTCTGCCCGTTCCACTGCGTGCTCAAAAGCCAGACCGGAAAAAGAGCGTATTTTACTTTCCCATCTTTTAACTGTATGCTGCCTGCCTCCTTTACAGCCGATACATAGCCGTTTACCGTACTGTCAAACGCCTGTTCCGTGCTTTTTCGAATCCGTTCATTCGCACGCGCAATACTCTGCTTCGCATCCACATCATATTTATCTGCCAGATACCCTGCCAGATATGCAGTCTGAAAATCTACCGCCTGTGAAAAATCAAACGGTTCTAAAGATTCCATCATGTCATCCGGCATTTTCGTAGAGCCGTCAACCGGAACACGCTCAAATCCTAGTTTTCCACTCCTGCATACGGCATAAAAGCTGGTCTGGGTATAATAATACATGCTGTCACTCCATGTACGGATTTTTGTCGCTTTATAACGCATATTGACATCAGCCTCGGCATCAAACAGCCAGAACGGCACATAGACGCCTTTTATTTCCTTCCTGTGGTTTTCATCCTTAAACACTTTTGGAAGGAGGCGCTTTCCCTCATAATGCTTTTTCAATGCCGCTTCGGCAGCTTTTTTATCCAGTTTAAACGGAATTACATAATCCGGCTTCAATGCACCCGACAGTTTCCCCATCATAACAACCGGATTTCCGCAGAACGGGCAGGATGCAGCCGCTGTATTTTGGCCGCAGGCAATCTCACCGCCGCAGGACTTACAGACATAAGAACGCAAGCCGCTCACCTCGTCATCCTGCCATTTGCCGCCTGCTGAAGCCTCCCATCTCATATCGTCTGCCTGCTCATTTTTCAGCTCACTGTCATAGCCCGCCAGTGCCTCCATCTCAAATTCCGTGTCACAGTAAGGACACTTCATCTTCTGCAGTGTGCTGTCAAAGGCAATGGCACCGCCGCAGCATGGACATTTATACTCTTGTACTGCTGCCATCCAGATCCTCCCTCCTATCTATTCGTATTCCGCGCTTATTGCTGTTTTGTACAATCAAGCTTATTTTTGTCATATTATTATTTTCAAAATGCCTTACGCATTCGTCCTGTCATTCTCATCAAAAATATCCCCGCATTCTGGACAGAATTTCGGTGGATGCGCAGGATCTTCAGGCTCCCATCCGCATTTATCACATTTATAAAGCGCTGCACCTGCTGGTTTTTTCGCACCGCAGTTCGAACAAAACCTTCCCTTGTTCACACTGCCGCAGGAACAGGTCCATCCTCTGTGATCTGCCGGTCTTGCGGCACCACAGTTCGAACAGAATTTTCCATCTGCTGCCGTCCCGCAGGAACACATCCAGCTGCCTGCCTGTGCCGTCTGCGCTGCACCTGCTGTCTGCCCCGCCTGCTGTGCTGTCTGTGCTGCCTGCTGTGCCCTTGCTGCCTCCTGCTGCCCCATGGCAAACAGATTCTGTACATTTGTACCGCCGCCTGCATTCATTGCCATGCCCATGCCTACAAAGCCGTTCACTGCACCTGCCGTATTAGAAGCGGCTGCTCTTAGAGCATCTGCCTGTGCGCCTGCCAGGGCAGCACCTGCCATATTTGGATTCTGCAGGACAGCCGTACGCTGAAGCTGCTTGATCATCTCCATATCTTCATCCGGCAGGGTAACAGACCCAAGCGCTATGCTGATCACCTTCAGTCCGCGAAGCTGCCCCCACTTTGCCGAAAGCACATTGTTCATAGCCGCCTCTAATTCCGTATTATGTGAAACAATCTGATTCGGCCTCAGCTGCTGATCCGACAATCTGCCAAACGCAGGCTGCAGCGCACTGATAAATTCCGTCTTCAGCTGCTGGTCCAGTTCGTCACGTGTATAATCCTGCTCCACATTTCCACAGACATTTGTATAAAACAGCAGCGGATCTGCGATCTTATAAGAATATACCCCCGAACACCGTACCGAGACATCCACATCCAGGCCGATCTTAGAATCCACCACACGGAACGGCACCGGATTCGGCGTCCCGAATTTATTGTCCATCAGTTCTTTTGTATTAAAATAGTATACACGCTGGTCCTTGCCTGTATCACCGCCATATGTAAAACGCCTTCCGATCGTCTGGAACGTTTCTTTTATGCCTCTGCCAAGTCCGCCTGTAAAAATACTCGGCTCTGTAGACGTGTCATATTGAAACTCACCGGGTTCTGCACATACCTCCACGATTTTTCCCTGCTCTACGATCATCATGCACTGGCCGTCAGCTACCGCAATCACGCTGCCATTTGAAATAATGTTATCGTTTCCTTTCTTATTGGATGAACGGGAGCTTGTACGTTTCCTTCCCTTTGTCACTAAAACATCCTTTTCCATTGCGTCACAGTAAAAAAATTCCTTCCACTGATCTGCAAGCGTTCCTCCCAGTGCACCTGCTCCTGCTTTTATAAGTCCCATGCTAAAACTCCTTTCTGATTTTAAGTATCAACTGCATCTGTCTTCCATTTAGATCTGCCTGTCAGATTCTGGCAGCTGCTTGGTTTTCTGCTTGTGTCTAGTACTCCATCCGGCCAGAAATTGTACTGTCAGTGCTGTATATTTTGCCAGCCTGCAAGGCGGAGGAAGGAGGCGATGCGGCGGCATCGTTGACTGACGATTTCATGCCCGTTGGGTACAACGAAGCAGATGGCAAAATAGACAGTGCTGAAAGTGCAGTTACTGGCCGGATGGAGTACTAGAGCGTGTTTGAAAAATCATTCCCGCGATCTGCACTCCCCACTTAGCGGAGAATCTATCCCAAATTTAATCAACATAGCCCGCTATGCCTCATAAATTTGGGATAAATTCTCCACCAAGTTTGAAGCACATCTCACGGAAAGCATTTTTCAAACACGCTCTAGATAATGGCACAAATTTTTTATTTATATTTTTATTTTTATCTATATTAACACTTTTTTCTTTTTTTGGGTATATTTTATTCTTTTCAAATTATTTATATTAGTTTTGATAATATTCCAAGTACAACAACCCCTTTAACATGCATAACCGCACAAAAAACAGGGCTGCCGCATTAAGCAACAAGCATACAATACATATAGAATAATCCAACAAAAACGACCTATATATTGTATACAATATCCTTAACACAACAGCCCCATGCCTGCCGCACTGTCCAGATATACATAGTTTCATAAGCAGCAGTCTTGCTGCTCCCTCATCTCAAACCTTCTCCTGTTGTACACGCAGCAGCCATATACTCAGCAGCCATACTTTTTTACAATCTCCTGCATTGTCTGCCACTTCTGCTCCATATCCCAGACCAGCTTAAACTGTGTCCTGCACCTGTCCAGATTCTGCCCCGGCCTATGGATTTTAAAATAAGTGTCTCCCTGCAGGTAATCTGCCAGAAACCGCATGCCGCATTCAAAAGTCATGACCTTTGCGCCCATCGGCAGCAGCTCGATCTCCCGTCTGGTCAGCCTGCCGCCGCAGCCTTCGATAAATCCCTTTGTATAGGCTTCAAATAAATCCATGTCACACCAGACCCTGCTAAGGTCAGGCTCATCCTCCAGAGCCGTGCTCGCCCCAAAGCGGATTGAATCGCCGAAATCGTTCATGGCCAGCCCCGGCATAACCGTATCCAGGTCAATGACGCAGATCCCTCTGCGGGTTTTATTGTCAATCATAATATTGTTCAGCTTTGTATCATTATGCGTTACCCGCAGCGGAATTTCCTTTTTTGCAAGAAGATCACCAAAAATCCCTGTGATATTCTCTCTTTCCAGCACAAAGTCAATTTCCTTTTTCACGGCCGCAGCCCGGCCGCATGGATCGTTTTCCACGGTTTTTTTGAAAGCTTCAAATCTGGCTTTCGTATCGTGAAATCCGGGAATTGTCTCATGCAGCGTTTCAGCCGGATAATCCGCCAGCTGCCTTTGGAAACTGCCGAATGCCACGGCGCTCTCATAAAAATCCTCTGCGCTTTCCACCTGCTCTAAGCTTGAAGCCTCTTCAATAAACTGAAAGGCTCTCCAGTATTCCCCTTCTTGATCTACATAAAACGCTTTCCCGTCTTTTGCAGATATGACATTTAACGTTTCCCGCTCCGGGTCCCCTCCATTTGTAAGGATGATCTTCCTCAGATAAGAAGTCACCCCCACGATATTTTCCATTAATTCAGCCGGCTTTGAAAAAATGTCCTTATTCATCCGCTGTAAGATATACCGCTTCGTTTTTCCTTCTCCGTTTTCAAAATCCAGCAGATATGTATCATTAATATGTCCGTTCCCATATGGCTGGTTTTTCTGATAATTTCCTTCAAAACAAAACCGCCCTGCTGCATCCACAATCCGATCTTCTAAAATGTTTCCCATCATTTATCACCCCATAATTTTTGCGGATACAAGCCTGACTGCTTTAACGCGCGGACTGCCTGCTCTACGACAGGCTTATCTTCCTTGTAGGTCACGCCATACCATTTATCCGCAGTCGGCAGCACTGCCACCGCAGCCTGATCTTTAAGCAGAAGGCTGCTGACGACAGCCGGAAGAAAATACTCGCATTTTAATGGATTTTCTTTTAATCCTTGTTCCAAAAATGCTGCAAACCCCTTTTCTATTTCTTCCAAAAATCCGGCCGTAAATCCCCACATATTCATCGAAACAATCGTGCCTTCAGGAAGGACAGTCCAAGAAGCCCCCTCATCCTCTGTGTAAGCTGCCCCCTGCTCTTTTTTTTCGATTCTGGTCCGTTCGGTCACGCTTACCAGCTCGCCCCGCGCATTGATTTCGCATATGCCGCGGGCAACATGCCCGTTCTCTGTCAGCGTATTTTCCAAATGATAGCCGACCATCGCATAGCGGTATTTTTCATCATCCTCATGACTCTGTAAATAGTCATAGATTTTTTCAAACGCCTCCCTGCCATAATAATCATCTGCATTGATTACTGCAAAAGGCCCGTCGATCTCATCCTTAGCACTCAGTACCGCATGTGCCGTCCCCCATGGCTTCACGCGGTCTTTCGGTACTTCAAACCCTTCCGGGATACGGGAAAGATCCTGATATACATATGCCACATCCATCACGTCGGCAATGCGGGCACCTACAGCCTCTCGAAAATCCTTTTCGTTTTCTTTTTTGATAATAAAAATTACCTTCTCAAAGCCTGCCCTTTTTGCATCAAAAATAGAAAAGTCCATAATGATATGGCCCTGCTCATCGACAGGATCAATCTGTTTTAATCCGCCGTACCGGCTGCCCATTCCAGCTGCCATAATTACCAGTACTGGTTTTTTCATTCTCTTGATTCCTTTCCTTTTGATTCCTTTCCTTTTGATTCCTTTCTGCTTGATTCCTTCCTGCCTTAAATCGTATACCACCTGATCTCATTTGCCTCCAGGTGCAGCTCAAAGCAGCTGCCGTCTCCACGATAAATCCTTGTATCCTGCGGCTCATATGTGTTATTTACTACACAGTACTTTCCGTTTTTTACATAAGCATGTACTTCCACATTAAAATTCGTACTGAACCACTGCTTCAGCTCATCCTCACCGTGCGCACTCCAGAGGATGCTTCTGTACAGTATTCTGCTGTTTTCAAAGCTGTATGGCAGGCCGCTGACATACACGGCGCGTCCGCTGCCAAATTCATTTACAGCCATCTGTACTTCTTTTTCGCGCTGCACTAAAATGCTGGTATTCTCATATGCAAATATATTTTTCTTGCCTTCCCCGAAGTCTACCGGTTTTGTCGTATCTGCAAGAATAAAATGCTCCGGGTGCTCTTCCCAATTATATTTATCATAATTCAGCGTAAATCCCGTCTCTTTTTCCACGCCGAGCACATTTGCCAGCTGCAGGTAATGCCCCTGATACTGATGCCCGGATGGTTCTCCGACGCCGATCAGGCCGCCGCCATTGTATACAAAGGCACGAAGCACCGCTGAAACCTGCGGATTTTCCCAGATCTCCCCGCCTGTATGCGCAGTGTCTCCATCCCCGACATTGATAATGACATCCACATCTTTTAAGATATCCGCCTCTTGTATCATATCATCAAAGGAAATAAACCTCACATCAAAAGGTGCTCCGCTTAAAGCCTCGATCACTCCCGCATAACTATAATTCTGCTTCTGATACAATGCATGGTGTACCATATGACAGCCCCAGCTTCGGATTTTTCCCCAGCTGTTGAGCACCGCTACGGTTTTGACACAGTGAGGCGTCGTTTCCTTTGCATTTTCATAAAGTTCCCGGAACTCGTCGCATACACTCTGCACATAATCGATAAATTCTGGAAAATCCAGTGCCAGCTTTAGATACCCTCCATAGCCGATGCGGTCGATCGGACTGCGCAGGATTGCCCTTCTTGCCGTCACCCAGTTTTCCTTCGCCTCTTTTACCGGATCTCCGCCCTCATGAAAGGTATCCGGGAAAAAGTAAGGCAGGAATCTTCCTTCTGTATATTTTACGCCGGGAATATCAGAAATCAGACGCAGCGTGCTTCCGTTTCCGACACTTCCGACTACCGCATCCAGGCCGATTGCGGCAAACTCCGGCATAAAAGGCTCTGTGCCGATCCAGTGGTCGCCCAAAAACATCATGGCTTCTTTCCCGCATTCATGCGTAATATCCACCATTTCTTTTGCAAGCTTTGCCACCTCACGGCGCTGGAATGCCTGGAAATCTTTAAATTCCCTGCTCGGCACGCGGTACTGATTATTGTAGTACCCCTGGTCAATGATGTATTCCGGCCGAAACTTATAGCCTGCTTCTTTTTCAAACTGCTCTAAAATATACGGGCTTACCGAGGCAGAATATCCATACCAGTCCACATACTTTTCCCGCTTCAGCTCATCAAAGATCAGCGTAAACTGGTGGAAAAACGTAGTATAGCGGATGACATTTACATATGGATGCTCCTGACAGAACCTGCGCAGGCGCTCCATAGAATATTTATGTGTCTTAGGCTGTCTTACATCAAACGTAATCTGATGTTCAAAATCCTTCCAGCCATTCGTTACGGCATTGTACATATGTACCGGGTCCCAGATCAGGTAAGCCAGAAAGCTGACTGTATACTCATGAAATCTCTCCGCCCCATGAATCACAACACTGCCGGACTCTTTCCGGTATTCCCACTGCCCTGACGGCACGACTTTTCCGGCAGTCCGGTCGATAACCTCCCACCAGCGCTTAATATCATCCCGCGTATTGACCTGCATTAATTCATCCGATATCCCTTTCATCAAGGGAATCGAAAGCTCCTCATCCACTGCGGTGTAAAATCCGGTCATAATGTAGCACTGCTGCACTTCATCCGGGTTTTCCCTGGCCCATTCATTGTCCTTACGTGTCGTATAGTATGTAACATATATTTTTGCTCCAGCGTCTGTCAGCTCCTCTGGAAATTCCGTACCGTCACAATCGCGGATTGCGTCTGCTCCCCAGCGCTTTAAAATCTCCAGTGTCTGCGGAACTACATCCAGATTGGTAGGAATTGTAACACGCCCCGTGCATTTCTTCTCTATTTCACCCATGATCTGCTCCTTATTTCTGCCTCTCTATGTTTTCTTTTTACGCGGTCTTTCAAAAGGTTTATTATAAATCCAAAGTGCGGCAACCAAAAGACCTGTGCCCAAAATCATAATGCCAAGCCCCTCAAGACGGCCGGTCATACGCCAGCCGCTGATCACAGCAGCAAGCCCTGCTGCGAACAGAACCGCAATCAAAACCATTCTTAATACTGTATGTTCTTTCCAAAAATGCATACCCTGCTCCTTTCCCCTGTACATGCAGGCTGCATGCTGCCTTCCACGCATGCCTAGCCTTTCAGTCCGCCTGCTGCCATTCCCTGTGTCAGCTTGCTCTGCACACAGATATATAAAATCAGCGTAGGCAGCATTACAATTACAAGCCCTGCATACATAATGCCGTACTGTGCTGCTGACTGCTGCGCCTGCATCAGGTTTAACAATCCTACCGGCAGCGTCTTAGGCCCTTTTGCGGAACTCATCAGTGTCATGGAAATAATGTATTCATTCCAAAAAGACAGGAAGTTGAATAAAATAACTGTTATAATCGAAGGCTTTGCCATCGGAAATATAATTTTCCACATCGCCGTCGTATAGCCTGCCCCATCGATATAAGCAGCCTCTTCATAGTCGTGCGCCAGCGTCTGAAAATATCCAGACAATAGATATATGGTAAACGGCAGCGCAGTAGACGCATAGACAACCGCCAGCACTACCAGATTGTTCAGCAGAAGCCCTTCCCCAAATACTTTTTTCAGCCACACGTCGCCGTCCCTTAACATCAGAAAAATAGGCACCACGATATAGTTTACATTTATAAACAGACCCGCCATAAATAATGTGTTTAAAAATTTACTGCCCCTAAATTTGAATCTGGCCAGACAATATGCAGCCGGTAAAGCCACAAGCAGCAGCAGGGCCAGTGCCAGGGCCGTAACAATGACCGAATTTATCATATAGTCGCCCATCTTAGCCGTGTTCCATGCGTCCACAAAGTTCTGCCAGTAAACTCCCTTAGGCACTGTCCATGGATTCCCGTAAAACTCACTGTTCTGCTTGACCGAAGCCATAAATACCCACGCTACCGGCACCAGAATGGTAATTGTGAGCATAATCAGCACAAAGTATATAAAAAACTTATAAATACGCTCTGTAGAATCCGTATGCTTTTCTTTTCTCATATCCGTCCCTCCTAAAATCACTAAAACTCTAACGGCTCACGTTCTGTCACTTTATTTACCATTGCAGAAAGCGCAAAGGAGAATAAAAAGATTACAACACCGATTGCCATACTGTAACCATACAGTCCGGCATCCTTCTGGCCGTACATATAGCTGAGCGCAACTTCCGACGCACCGTTCGGGCCGCCTGAGGTCATTGCTTTTACAAACAGGAACGTCATGTTGATTGTCGAAATGATAAAAAATGTCAGTGTCGTGCGGATATTTGTCCAGATCAGAGGAATGGTAATCTGGAAAAACTGTGTCAGCCTCCCTGCACCGTCCAGATTCGAGCTTTCATAAAGACTGTCCGGCACACTGGACATAGAAGCCATATACATAACCATATAATAGCCGATTGCCTGCCATACCATGGCGATAATCAGGCTGACCATTACCAAAGATTCACTTTTCCACAAAATGGGATCTGTCATGTCGCGAAACAGGCCGATGATACTATTGAGCATGCCATTTTCCGGTTTATAAATTGCAGAAAAGATACCTGCAATTACTACAATAGACAAAATATTCGGAATATAGAACACAATACGGAAGAAATTCTGCCCTTTAATCTTTTCCCTTGTCAAAATAGCAGCAAATACCAGAGCAAACGCAAAGGTTATTATGGTGACAACCACAATCAGTAAAATCATATTCTGCATGGAGCGGATAAAATTACTGTCATTCACCAGCACCTGAAAATTTTTCAATCCCACAAACGTTTCTGTCGGTGAATATGCACCCTTTTCATACAGAGACATACGGAATACATTTAAAGTCGGCAGGATCATAAATATAAAGAACAAAATAACTGCCGGTGCTATGCATGCGACTAAAAATCCATTACGTCTTTTGGAACTTTTCATGCTTTTCTTTCCTTTCCCAAATGCAGGCACGGCGGGCAGAGTCCTGCCCGCCGTTAAAAAATACTCTCTATATCATTTCCAAGGATAATTTGTTTTTGTATGCTGTTATTTTAATTTCTCGCGCATCTGATCGCTTGCAGAAATCACGCTCTTAATCCAGTCATCCTTTGTCATATCCTTTGATACCAGGGAGTTAACCGGATCTAAGAATACGGTACGGACTTCAACGCCAGGAATTGCATCAAATGCTGCGAAATTACCCATAGCTGGTTTTACGCCGTTTTCATAAATAGAGTAAAACATTACATTGTCGCCTTCCAGCTTGTCAGCGATATCTACTACCGGCTGGATTGCCCCGCTCTTTGCGAAGATCTCGCATGCCTTATCACTGTATAAGAATGCGGTAAATAATTTTGCTGCATCCTGATTTTCAGAGCCGGATGGAATCCATGCCTGCTCAAACCATGTATAGCTGTAGCAGTCTCCGCCGCTCTTTACTGCCGGAAGTGCCATCATGCCCCACTTAAAATTGTCTTCGCGCGGAGCTTCTGCCATCTCGCCTACAATCCATGTGCCGTTCGGCATGAAAATCGCTTTATTGTCAAGAACCAGCTGCTGGTTCTGCGTAAAGTCCTGATCATTTGCCTGTGCCGGTGTAATCGGATTTGTGTATTCAGCTAATTTTGCAATAATATCAAAACAGGTCTTCGCTTCTTCTGTCTCCCAGATTCCTTCTTCATAATGAGTCGCTTTATCAAAGAATTCCGGGCCGCCTGAAGCATACATTAATGCATAGAGGAATGTGTCAAAGTAGCCGGCTGTCGGATAAGTAAATAAGTAGATGTCCTCTGCTTTTGCCTTGTCGCCAAGCTCCCACATCTCATCCCATGTAGTAGGAACCTTCCAGCCTTTTTCCTCTAACAGCCCTGCATTAAAGAACAATCCGCAAGGCGAATAGAACATCGGTGCTAAAAATGTCTTGCCGTCTCCATAAGGATTTGTAAGTGATGTATCAGTAAAGCCTTCGGCAATCTTGTCGGATACTACTGCGGTCTCGCCAGGTACTGTCATCGATAAAACATCTGTAATATCCAAAATCATATTATCTTTAATAAACTGCTCTGTCAGCCCTGCTTCACGGCCTGTTGCCAGATGAATCACATCAGGATATTCACCGCCCTGCATAGAAGGCCCGATCACATCTTCTAAAACCTTGTCTGTCGTAAGCTCTACTTCAACACCGGTTTCAGCGGTAAATGCCTCTGCCACTTCCTTCCACATATCTGAACCATATGCTGTCTCAATCGCAGCTACATTAATAGTCGTTCCCGCATATGCTGCATAAGGATCGTCAGACGCCTCTCCTTCATCTGTCCCTGTATCGTCAGGCGTAACTTCATCCCCTGCGTCGTCAGGTGTATCTTTATCTGCAGATGTCTCTTGATCCGCCTGATCCTTGCCGCTGTCCGATGGCTCTGACCCGCATCCTGCAAGCAGAGAAGCTGCCATGCTGACGCTCATGATTGTACACAAAATTTTCTTTTTCATATTTTTACCCTCCCATTTCATTTTTCGTGATTTTGACCATAAATTTATGAGTCATCCTCTTTATATTCATTATTATATCTAGTTTTTTTCTTTTTTTTACCCATATCTTGCTTTTAATTTTATATATCTTGCTTTTTTTATAAAAATATTGCAAAGCATTCTGTTTTTTCATATACTTATACTAGAAAACATATTCATATCCCTAAAATTTATGCATTTTATCCAAAAGGCGGAAAGGAGATTCTATGAGTAACAGAAAATTAAATTTGGAAACCAAAGCCCTTCCAGAACTTTCTTTCAGGCTTCTGTCCATTTCTTCCTCCAAATTTGAGAATGACTGGACCAGTTACCCGCACAGCCATCAGTTTACCGAAATCTTTTTTATCAAAAGCGGCAGCGGATATATGCAGATTGAAAACGAAACGATCCCAGTCAAGGCAGACAGCCTTGTCCTGATCGGAACACACGTGCTGCATACCGAATTTTCCAATTCCTCCGATCCGCTGGATTACTATGTTCTGGGCGTAGAAGGACTGAAGATCATCACAGACCGGCCTGTGGAATACAGCATTGTAAATTCCTCATCCAACGCACCTTCCATCCGCCTCTGCTTTGAAAGCATTCTGAATGAAATGCACAACAAAAGGAAGTGCTATGAAGAAATATGCCAGCATTATCTGGCTATCCTTATCCTGCTTATATACCGCAAAGACCATATATCCTGCGAGCTTGTAGAGCCTTTAAACAGCAGCCGTGAGTGCCACAAGGCCAGACGCTACATTGAGGAAAATTACCACGACAAGATCACGCTTAACTCTCTGGCTGACAGCTGCAACATTACAAAATATTATCTGAGCCACCAGTTTACAGAGCTTTACGGAAAATCTCCGATCGCATACCTGACGGAGGTGCGGATTTCGGCTGCCAAGGATCTTTTGACAACTACAAGCTACAGCATCGAAGAGATCGCCGGCAGCACCGGCTTTTCCTCCAGCAGCTATTTTTCCCAGACGTTTCAAAAAATCTGCCATGTATCCCCGCAGCAGTACCGTAAGGCCCATGTCGTTGTGTAGGCCTGCCCGTTTTCAAATATGCTCTAACATAACATTAAAAAAGTTGACAAACAAATCAGCACCATTTAGTATTAATAGTGATGATAAAAATGGGGCTGTCGCATTAAGAAAAATGATACAAAATATAGTTGGTATAAATCATTCTTCTATACTATATCTTGTATATGTTTTGCTTAGTGCGACAGCCCCTCTGTTCTTTTTCTTTCCAAATGTCTGCCATTTTCACATCTTAAACTGTTTTCTATTTTCTCGAAACTTTTATGCTTACAGCGCTGCTCCGTTATTTTCAATAACATCATGATACCAGAAGGCAGAATCTTTCATAATCCTCTTCTGCGTCTGATAATCCACATATACCAGCCCAAAACGTTCCGAATAGCCTCTTGCCCACTCAAAATTATCCAGCAGCGACCATAGAAAATACCCCCTCAGATCAATTTCATCTGCCGCCCTTTTCAGTTCGCGCAGGTACCTTGCCAGAAAATCAATCCTTGCAGGGTCATGCACCTTTCCATCCAGTGATACACCATCCTGTCACGACAATCCGTTTTCCGTTATGTACAAAGGCTTTTGATATCTTTCATATAAGAACTTCGGCCCCCAGTACAAAGCCTCCGGCGTTACCGGCCAGGAACTGGCTGTTCTTGGAAATCCTTCGGGGCGCTCCACCTCCACGGGTTTTCCATCTTCACCCATACGGATACATCTCCCGTTGTAGATGTTCTGTCCATATACATCAATTGGTTCTGAAATCAGCTTCATATCAGCATCTGTAATCTTAGGAAGGTATGGTTCATAACGCATAAGCCCCTCTTTCGGATATTCTCCAAACAGAACCGGGTCTGACCACCATGCAACGTTCCATGTCCAGTTCCTGTCTTCCGGGTTCATGGCAAACAGCATCTGCCTTGCTGCCTCAACGTCTTCCGGCTTTTCTGTCTGCGGGTAACACATGCCGCAGGTAGGTGCATAACCAACGGTCAGTTTCTGTTTCCCATACTGCCGCAGCATCTGCACTGCCCTTCCATGTGCTTTTAATGCATTGTGTGCCATTTCAAAGGTATCTCTAAGAGGCGCTCTAAGCCCCGGTGCATGTTCCTCGGTAAGGAACTCCAGTCCGACAAAGCACTGCGGCTCATTCAGCGTGAAAAAATGGCTGACCCGGTCGCTGAACCTTTCCGCAGCCTGTTTCGCATATTCTCCAAACCATTCCACAATCTGGGGATTCATCCACCCTCCCTTTTTATACAGCTCATAAGGAAGTTCCCAGTGAAACAAGGTGATATACGGCTCAATCTTATTTTTAAGCAGCTCGTCAATAAGCGCATCATAAAATGCCATGCCCTTTTCGTTTACAAAACCGCAGCCCTGCGGCATGATTCTTGACCAGTCAATAGAAAACCGGTATGCCTTAATCCCGACTGCTTTCATAAGGCCCGCGTCTTCACGAAATCTGTGATAATGGTCGCAGGCAGTCTTCCCACTGTGGCCGCCATATATATGGCCCGGTTCTCTTACATACACATCCCATATATGCTCGCCCTTTCCTTCTTCATTGACCGCACCTTCAATCTGATAGGAGCTGGCTGCCGCACCCCAGACAAAATCTTTTGAGAATCCCATAATACCCTCCTGTTTCAGCTGCACTTACGGCAGCTTCTTTACAAATGCATCTTTCATACAAGAATCAGCGACATTAAATAAAACGGTACCGCACCCTGAATCTGGTCATCTAAAACTTCTATTTCAATACGGTGTTTTCTTTTTTCACCATGGTGGAGAATCACGGCAATCTGTGCGCTGTCTCCCCAGTCTTCTTCAAAATTTCCATCCAGAATCCATGTACGGGATGCATCGCCGTCCAGCCTTACTTCTGCCCGGAGTGCAGGCCCTGCAACCGATTTTCGGTATTGGAGCGCAATGCAGGAAGCTTCTTCTTCAAACAGTATCCTGTCTCCCGCCTGCTTTCCAATCCAGCCATTTTTAAACAGGTCAAGATGCCCTGATTTCTCATCTGTATCAATCCTGAAGCCGGCAAGCAGCGGCGATGCTTCTTTGATTGTAATTCTTCTGGCATGCTCATAAGCATTTGCCGTCATCGGCTCTGGCATGTCACATTCCTGTTCTTCCTCCCACATATGGACCCTGATATCCTCAAGCAGGGAATTGATTTCAGCAGCTGCCAGCTCATGCCCTTGATCACTGGGATGCAGGCCGTCCGGTGTAAGCTCCTTTTGTGTATAACGTCCGGCTTTCATCTGCCCATACAGCGTATCTTTCATGCTGACATACGGAATACCGTACCATGCACCGATTTCGTTATGGGCCTGCTGGACATTCGTCCCCTGCGAATAGTCCACATTATTTAAGATTAATACAGCGGTTTTTTTCCTGCCTGCCAGTATCCTGCGCAGCAGCCCCTCATAAGTCTCCTGGAAAAATGTTTCATTTCTCACGCCGTCATCCGTAACATCATTGACGCTGAAATCCAGCACGGCAACATCCGGCTGGTACATCAGAAAATCCTGCCAGACCCTGGAAACTCCAAAATGGGAATCGGTTCCTCCAATGCCACCGTTTACATAAGATATTTCCGCCTTTGGAAATGTACGCTTCCACCAGTCATACACACGGTAAGCATAGCATTTCTCATGCTCCGAGGCAGCGCATCCTTGTGTAATAGAACCTCCCAAAAAACCAATTGTCAGAGGTTCCCCTTTTTCGTCCCTGCGCATACAATTCTTCAATCTTGCAAAATTCCCCTTCTGCATGATTCTAGTTCCACCCTTCTATATTCAGTTTTTTGATATATTCTGAAAGCTCCTGTGCCATTTCTTCTGCTTCGGGTATTCTAAGATGCCCCGGCGTTCCCGTACCGCAGCGTTTAAAAACATACTGCGTGATTTTATTGTCCCCCATCTCATGCACTGCCCATCCAATGGAACGGTCCCATGCCTTGTCATGGCATAGCAGCGTTGTGCAGCACACAATATGGGCATCTGGATATTTTTCCCGCAGTTTTCCTAAAAAGGCTTTATAATGCCGCCTCCACTTTTCTGCTTTTGCCCCGGAGAAATCCTCTTTCATATAATCCTGCAGATGGCTGTCATTCTGGCCAAGCGCAACAATCACAAGCTGCGGCACATAGCTTTCAAAATTCCATTCCAGCCTCTCCCCCAGCTGCGGGTTATACCGTACTTTGTCCCACGCCGTTTCCATACCTATGTATTCAGGTTCATGAAACCATCCAGTCCCATCCAAAAGCGCGATCCCGCCCTGTGCAATATCATGAATCTGCGCATGGAGTTTCCTTGCCGTCATCCATGCATAAGAATACCAGCTATTGGAGTATTCCCCATTATGCTGAGGATCTTCGCAGCCCGTATATGCTTCTGCTTCTGACACTTCCCCCGCCGATACGGAATCTCCGTATACTTCGATTTTCCGCTCCGGCCGATCCGGCACGCATACAAGGCCGGCTCCGTCTGCGATCTCTGCACCAAGAAAGCTGACTTCATGGCAGGCATCCTGCCGCTTAAAAATCAAAACCTCGTGCACTTTCCGCTCTGTCTGTTCCACTGGAATTTCAAAGACTGCCTCCCCGTCTTTTGGAAGCAGAAGCGCTGTCTGCTTTCCGTCCAAAATACAGCCCAGGTAATTGTCCCAGTATGCCTGGCGGTTCTTTACATGAATTTTCAGCATATTCCCTGTAAACCGCATGCATACGCTGGTACATGGAAATACAAAAACCGGTTCCTTTGGACATCTCCAGTCAATCCTTCCTGAATAAAATAATTTTTCATCATCAGGTTTAATTTTCATCTGCTTACTCCTTCTACTGATTACTATATTTCCTTTATTTTTTCAAATATGACAGACAGAAAAACACTTTCCAGCCATACGATCAGTGAAAAACCAATGATACAGAAAACCGGCATAACAGCCATTACCGTAAACGGCCCCATCATAATGCAGACGATAGGAACACTATTTAAGATGATCAGAATAACTGTTACCGGAAAATTGCGGAATGCAAGAATCAAAGCATTTACAAGCGTATTGCGCATGCTGTTTTGAAATCTTGCCTGCAGCGGAAACGCATACGTAAACACAAAACACCAGAGCGCCGCCAGACATCCAAGACCAATATTCACTGCTGCGGGCAGGTTATTTCCATACAGCACATCGAACAGCAGAATGCCTCCCGTACACAGGAAAAACATCCACAGCTTTGTGCTCTCCTTCCATTCATTTCGAAGTGCCTGGAAATATTCACGCACTGTATACCGGCTTTCTCCCCGGATGCGCCTTAAAGAAACCTGATACATAGATGTAAGGGAAACGCCAATGGTAATCACCGGCAGAGACGTAACTACAAACAAAGCATTCAGAATCATCCAGTCACCCAGACTTCCCATAAATTCAAAAAACGGATGTTCCACCGGTAATTTTTTCAAATTCATCCCTCCTCATTCTCCTGCCGGTTCCGGCCGGCCACCGTATCTGTCCAGATACCTTCTTTGTGATCTTTCCATGTCCTGCTCACAAATTTCAAAAAGCTGTTCCGCATTTGCGTCCTCTCTCCGGATACCGGAAACGCCAGCAGCAGCTTTCCGCCTTTTTCTCCTGCTGCTGTCTCCATAAAACGGTCCTCGCCAAGCACTGCCGCTTTTGCCTGTCCTTCGTCCATATACAGTTCCATCCCTTCTGCATCTTTTCCGTCCAGTACATAAAAGTCTCCGCCCATTTCCCTGCAGTGCCGGTAAAAGCTTTCCGGCATGATGACTGCATCAATCTCATGGTTTCCCCACTGGAAAAAGAATTTTTCATAGGAACTTTCATTTACTCCCTGTATTCGAAACTGTCCGTAAGAGAACTGACAGCCGGAATCAATCACAACCCTTTCCGGCAGAATATCCGCATACTGTGCAAAAGCATCCCTGATACGCAAATCCCTTCCTGCATCTGTCTGCTGGTTTATAATCATGCAGGTAAACAGCGGCTTTTTATTTCCAGAACCATAATGTGCTGCAAATAAAAAAATCAGGGCAGCCACAGAAACAAAAGCCAGCATATGATACCAGTAATAAGTAAATATATAAGCAAGCGCTTCTTTTCTGCCCATACCGGAAGTTTTTTCCTTGATATCTTTCCATCTATTTTTCATTAAGAGTCTGTCACTCCCCTGACTTTTTTATAATCCGGGCAGCTCATTTCCTGCTGCCCGGATGCGGCTGTCTTTACTCCGTTAAAAATCATTCTGCCCCTGCGGAGGCGTCTGGCTGTCTGCTAAACATTCAGACGGATATCCGGCTCAAAAAGCTCCAGGTTGTGGCGGATCAGACTGTAGCGCTGTTTTACGCAGTCTGCTGACCGCAGCGGGTCCTTCGGCGTTGCAAACAGATAATCCTCCAGCCTGTCAATCGTAGTTACAGCTACATGCAGCCTGGTGTCACAGGATGCATAATAAATAGAAACGTCGCCGTTTTCCCTGACAACTGCCCCGTTTGTAAATACAACATTGGAGACATCCCCGACTCTTTCCTGTCCAAGCGGGACCAAAAATACGCCGGAAGGCTCTGCAACGACCCTGGAAGGCTCCTTTAGGTCTGTTCCAAATGCATACAGGACATAACGCAGCCCCGCAGCCGTATTACGCACGCCATGTGCAATATGTATCCAGCATTTTTTCCCCTTTATCGGAGGTGCCCCGGCTCCGTTTTTTGACTCTGTAAGTGTATGATAAATCCGCCTGCTGATGATCTTTTCCTCATCAATCACTGCATGGCAGATGTCCCCGCACAGCCCAAAACCAATTCCCCCGCCGCTCCCGGTTTCTATAAAACCGTCCATCGGCCTTGTGTAAAACGCATATTTCCCGTCTACAAATTCTGGGTGAAGCGCAACATTCCTCTGCTGCGGGGAGCGCAGCGTTTTCAGATTATCCAGGCGTTCCCATGTTTTTAAATCCTTCGTCCTCACAATGCCTGCCGCCGCAACGGCTGCAGACAGATCCGGATTTTTGCTGTCTTTGCTCTCTGAACAGAACAGCCCATAGATCCAGCCGTCCTCATGCTGTGTCAGACGCATATCATATACATTTGTCTCTTCCGGGCAGGTATCCGGCAGCTCTACCGGATAATCCCAGAAACGAAAACCGTCAATCCCTGTATCGCTTTGTGCCACTGCAAAAAAAGATTTCCGGTCATTCCCTTCCACACGCACAACAAGATGATATTTTCCATTCAAAAAGACCGCACCGGAATTCATAACCGCATTTACTCCCAGGCGCTCCATAAAATACGGATTTGTCTGCGCATTTAAGTCATACCTCCAGTGGACCGGGATAAATTCCCTTGTCAGCACCGGATATTCATACCTGTCATAAATGCCGTTGTAAAAACTGCTTTTCTGGTTCTTTCTTGAAACCAGACGTTCTACCTTTTCCTGTTCCACATAATATTGTTTATGAAGCATAGTTAAACCTCCCCAAGCCTTTTTAGCACTTCAAAACACATCCTCCCGTTATGGTACGGACATTTCCACGGTTCCACTATAGGATCTGGAACCGGATTCCTGTCTCTGTCCAGTTTCGCAAGCCATTCGGAATCCGGCCTTTTATCCACCATGCAGCCTGAAATATAACCCCAGATATCTTCTGCCGCCTCCAGATATTTCTGCTCCTGCTGCCTGATATATCCGTTTAAGAAACCAACCACAGCCTCTGCCTGCACCCACCAGACGCGTGTAGTATCTACAATCCCATTTTCCGCCTCATTTACAAGGGAATGTTCTATATATGCCCTGCGGTATATATTTTCGGTCATTGTTTTTGTAATTTCCGAAATTTTTACCCCATCGTAAGCTTCCCCCAAAACATCCAGCCCGCGGTCAATCAGCCATGCCGCCTCAATATCATGCCCGTAAGAATAAAGGTCGATCAATGAATTCCAGTCCTTGTCAAAGAAAACTTCCTGCCGTCCCAGCTTGGGATTATATACCTTATCTGCGGTCAGATCCAGCATATACCGGAGCCTGTCTGCCACACATGCATCATGGGATACACGGTAAAGCTCCGTATAAGCTTCAAATACATGCAGCAGCGTATTCATTGTCCGTCCGGCCATAACTCCGTTCTCAGAAAGCTTGTCATTTTCCGCAGGATGAAAATCCCTTGTAAAAGCTTCCAGATACCCCTGTTCATCCCTGCATTTTTCTTCAATCAGACGGTACAGGCTCTGGGCCGTCTCAAGCGCCTGCATATCCTTTGACGCATCGTAATAAAAAGAAAGCGCATAAACCGCAAACGCCTGGTTATAGGTATGCTTGGTGGAATCTTCCACATCCCCGGTATAAGCAAGAGACCAGTATACGCCGCCGTACTCCCTGTCCAGGCAGTGGTCTTTTAAAAAGCGGTATGCATGGGCAGCGCTTTCTAAAAGGCTTTCATCTTTCAGCACCATATATGCATTGGAGAAAAACCAGAGAATCCTGCTGTTTAAGATACATCCTTTTACAGCTTTTTTATCCAGCTTTAAATCATGAATGAAACCAGATAAGGAGAAACTCAAAAATTATATTTAGGACAGCAGACACGACAAGATGGAGTGAATATCTTATTTGGAGGAATTACAAAATGGCAAAATCATTATTTGAGGAACTGGGTGGCAAATACGAGCGGCATGGCGATTATTTAATACCGTGTTTGTCTGTACCCGCCGAAGAAGAACAGCCCATAG
>CAJUHV010000020.1:29438-54051 GCA_910586445.1 uncultured Eubacterium sp. | reverse complement strand
CACCAAGTGTGAAGCACATCTCACGGAAAGCATTTTTCAAACACGCTCTAGTACTGTCGAAACTATTGGAAACAGCGCTTTTAGAAACTGCAAAAGCTTAGTATCTGCAAGTGTTTCAGAAGGTGTAAAGATTATTGTAGATAATGCTTTTAGAGGCTGCACAACCCTCAAATACATTGATTTTCCATCTAGTATTACATCAATAGGTGCCGGAGCGTTCATGGATTGTATAGAAATGGCACGTGTAAGATTTATGCCTGGCAGTGGAGCAGTTGACATAGGTGATAATGTATTCACACGTTGTAGAGTTCTGACAGATGTAACTCTGCCGGAAAAAGTAAAGTATATTAGTTTTGGTATGTTTACGGATTGTCTTTTACTTGCAAAACTGCATATTCCTGCCGGTATAGAAGAAATCAAATTTTTAGAGGGCGCTGCACCATTCCAAGGCTGCCCAAAAAACATAGAAATAAACTTTGCCGGCTCTAGGTCAAGATGGAATGAACTGCAGGGAGATACTGCCTTGAAAGTCCGGTCAGGTTGCGAAAATGCAACCGTAAACTGTGATGTTCCATTCCCGAACCCGTTCACTGAAGACTCGGATAATCCAGATAACACTACGCCTAGTGTTCATGAACACAGCTGGTCAGCCACAGATTGGAACCAAAACAGCAGTTACCATTGGCACGAATGTACTGCAAAAGACTGCCCTATAACTACAAACAGCGAAAAAGATGGTTACGAAGCTCACAGCTACAGTGGCTGGGTGATCGATGTAGGTGCAACATATGATACGAGTGGAATTAAACATAGGGATTGTTCTGTTTGTTCTTATCGCCAGACAAGCAGCGTACCTGCAACCGGCAATACTGATCCATGGGGATGGGGAAATTATCAGCCTGTACAGCCTGTAAAACCAACACCACCACCAAGCATTCCTGTTACTCCAGTTAAACCAGCGCCTTCCGTTCCAAGCGACGCTACTGACACTGACCACAATTCAGAAAGCAATACTACTGACGATTCATCCAATGAACCAAACGACTCCGACAAACCTGACAGCTCTGGCAGTGAGACAGACAGCTCCGGCAGCAGCCTAAAACAGATAAAAACAGAGTTTAAACAACAGTTAAAAGCAGGTCTGAAGGAACAGCTGAAACCACAGCTAAAGACAATGCTGAAAAAGCAGTTTCAATCTGAAACAAAGCTGAAAGCAAAAGCAAAGCTGAAAAAACAGCTGAAATCAGAAATAAAGTCAAAGCTGAGGGCAAAGTTTAAAAAACAGCTCAAGAAAGAATTCGGAGAAGAATTAGGAAAAGAATTCCTTGATTACTTCAATAAACAGTTTGACAAACAGTTCGACAAATTATACACCGAATATTTCAATACACAGTATAAACAATTGTCTGCTAAGCAGAAAAAGAAATAAAGCCATACAAAACATGGGGCTGTCGCCAAAAGATGGGGCTGTCGCAAGAAGAAAAATATATACAAGATATAGCAGTATCTGACTTGAAATGAATGTATATCTTGTATGTACAATCTTTTCTGCGACAGCCCCATATGGTGTTATAAGTTACAATCGTGCTTTTTCCACCAGACTCACTTTTTTCAGTCAGACTTGCTCTTTTTCTGCGTAGACAGCAGCTTGTCCAGATAAATGGATTTAAACTGCCTGCTTGCCATTGCCTGCTTCAGCGGAGGCAGTTTTAATATTGTACCAAATACTGCTGCCATAGCCCGGTGATTCGCAAAAGCCTGGTTATCAAATATAAGATTCTGCAGCGTTCCCTTTTCGATTGCCTGCAGTACAAACCGATGTGTACTGTTTACTGGAGTAATAATTTGAACAGGGCGCTTTTCCAGTTCTATTGCGCCGGCAGGACAGTTTCGTGCACATACGCCGCATCCCAAGCAGATCTCTGTATTAATAACAGCCCGCCGCTTTCCTTCTTTATCCTCTTTTACCGCAATTGCCAGAATCGGGCAGACTTTTGCACACTTTCCACAGCCGATACACTTCTCGAATGATACTTTTGGAAGATAATTTGTCGTTGCAACAGGCTGCATTGGGCTGAATTTTCTCGCTGCCTGCAGTGCTTCACAGCAGCAGCCGCAGCAGTTGCAGATAAATGCCGGATGTTCCCTGACATTTTCACCAATCTGTACTAAGTTACTCTCGTACGACCTCTCCAATACATCCTTTGCCTCTTCCTTTGAAATCAGACGTGCATACTCCCCATGCTCTGCAAGGGAGCGCGCGACATTGTCAAATGTCAGGCATACATCCCATGGCGCATTGATTTCACATGGATGACCGGCATGGTACATTTTATGCCTGCAGTAACAGGTACCCAGTCCGATATATTCCGCCTCTTCTACAATATGAGCAGCGCTTTCATAATCTAAGATATGATTTGTTTTGCTGTTTGCCAGTACCGGCTCTTGTACAAAAACACGCCCCAGTCTCGTTTCAGTGGCAAAAAACAGATCCTTAATAAAATCCTCTTCGACATTTAAATATTGATAATACAGTTCACTTAAATATTTCTGGTCAATATCCCCGCGGGTACGCATCAGCGCAAATTCAATAAATCCTGCCATAGGCGGAGGCATAACAAACTGCCGCTGCCCATGATATTCAGAATCTACCAGCAGTGCCTTCCCACACAGGCGGTCTAAAAGCACCTCCGCCTTTGCTTCTGTAGTACCCCATATTTTTGCAGCCTTCTTCAGTGTAAACGGCCGTACCGGGAGCAGTGCAGCCCATTTTGCTTCTTTTTCTGTATACAATACCTGCAGGATTTTATAAAGCGAATCCGACGGCGGTGCCCCCTGCGTAAACCAGTTGATACGTTCCTCCAGATTTTTATATGCATCTCTCGTTGTCAAATGTCCCATTTTAATGTGCCTCCTCGTCTCTATATTCTGCTGCATTTTATGCCAGTATACCGGCCCCTAGAGCGTGTTTGAAAAATCATTTCCGCGATCTGCACTCCCCACTTTGCGGATAATTCATCCCAAATTTAATCAACATAGCCCGCTATGCCTCATAAATTTGGGATAAATTCTCCACCAAGTGTGAAGCACATCTCACGGAAAGCATTTTTCAAACACGCTCTAGTATTTATTGTAACACACTCTGCCTATTTTAACATCAGCGGTGATAGATTTGCTAAATTTCGAAGCTCAAACAATCAAAAATCAGACTTCAATTACAAGAAAAAAAGTCAAAATAATATAATTTTTAATCATATTAACGTAAGACACACAACAAAAAAGCCATTATAATGTAAGAACATATCAAAGACGAATTTTCGGTACTCAAAAAGATATAATTAAAATATTTCATATACAAAATCTCAGGAGGTATAAGCATGACGAAAAAATGGTGGCACGATAAAGTTGCTTATCAAATTTACCCAAAAAGCTTTTATGATTCAAACGGTGATGGAATCGGCGATCTAAAAGGCATTATACAAAAACTGGATTATCTGCAGGACTTAGGCATAGATATCATCTGGCTGTCCCCATGCTACAAATCTCCACTGGCTGATGAGGGATACGATATTTCCGACTATTACAGCATTGACCCGCGCTTTGGCACAATGGAGGATATGGAGCAGCTGATTGCAGAAGCTAAAAAACGCAGCATGTACATATTAATGGACTTGGTTGTAAATCACTGCTCCGACGAACACGAATGGTTCCAAAAAGCGTGTGAAGATCCAGACGGAGAATATGGCAGCTTCTTTTACCTGAGGGATAAAGAAGAAGGAAAGCTGCCTACCAACTGGCGTTCTTATTTCGGCGGCCCGGTTTGGGACGATCTTCCAGGTACCGACAAACAGTACCTGCATGTATTTCATAAAAAGCAGCCGGATCTCAACTGGGAAAATCCAAAGCTGCGTGCAGAAGTATATAAAAATATAAACTGGTGGCTGGACAAAGGACTCGGCGGATTCCGCATTGATGCCATTATGAATATCAAAAAAGCTCTCCCGCTGCACGATTACGAGCCTGACAGAGACGACGGACTGAGCAATATCGCTGATATGCTGGCTGAAGCCCACGGCATTGGGGAATTTTTATCAGAAATGCAGGACCAGACATTTAAAAAATACGATGCATTTACCGTCGGTGAAGTCTTTAACGAAAAACCAGAAGAAATACCAGACTTTATCGGTGAAAACGGCTATTTTTCCAGCATGTTCGACTTTAACGAAGCCATTTTTGGTGCCAGTGAAAACGGCTGCTTTGACTCGAAGCCGATTACGCCGGATGATTATAAAAGATGCTGCTTTGAAGCCCAGGAACGAATCGGCACAATCGGTTTTTTGTGCAATATTATAGAAAACCATGATGAACCGCGTGGTGTAAGCCGCTATATCCCAAAGGGCGAATGCTGCCCGCAGAGCAAAAAAATGCTCGCAGCTTTGAATTTTATGCTGCGCGGCCTTCCATTTATCTATCAGGGCCAGGAACTCGGCATGGAAAACACCACATTTTCTTCGATTGAAGAGGTAGATGACATTTCTACATTAAATGAATATCAGGTAGCCTTACATGCAGGACTGACCGAGGAAGAAGCGCTAAAAACCGTAGCAAAACACAGCCGCGATAACGCCAGAACGCCGATGCAGTGGTCAGCTGAACACGGTGCAGGATTTACAGACGGACGTCCATGGCTGAAAGTAAATCCAAATTATACTTCAATAAATGCTGCTGCACAAAAAGATGACCCGGATTCTGTACTGAATTTTTACAAAAAATTAATTGCACTTCGTAAAAATCCAGAATATAAAGAAACAATCGTATACGGCACACTGGAGCCTTATTTAGAAACGCAGCATAACCTGATGGCATATTACCGCACGGGTGATAAAACACTCCTTATAATCGGAAACTATCAGACCAGTCCACAGGACGCAGTACTGCCTTCTCCGTATAAAAAAGTACTGCTCAATAACTATGATGATGTAGAGCTGACAGGAAATACGCTTGTTTTAAAAGGTTATCAGCTATTGATTATGGAAATGTAATTTAAAATCAAATAACAAAATATAATAAATCAAAATAGATAATATGAAATCAGATAAACTATAAAAAAAACAAATTATCATTAAACAACAAATTATCATTAAAATAGCAAATTATCTTCAAAAACCAAATAAACTATAAGAAAACCAAATTATCATTAAAATAGCAAATTATCTTCAAAAACCAAATAAACTATAAGAAAACCAAATTATCATTAAACAACAAATTATCATTAACATAACAAATTATCATCAAAAATCAAATAAACTATAAGAAAACCAAATTATCGTTAGGATTTAAATGCAGAAATATTCTAAATAAAATATAGAAAGGATTTATGAATTATGCAGAAAACATGGTGGAAAGAAGCCGTCATTTACCAGATCTACCCGCGCAGCTTTATGGACAGCAACGCTGACGGCATAGGCGATATAAAAGGCATTACAAGCAGGCTTGATTATTTAAAATATTTAGGCATAGATGTAATCTGGCTGTCTCCTGTATACGAATCCCCAAATGATGACAATGGGTACGATATCAGCAATTATCAGGCAATTATGAAAGAATTCGGCACAATGGAAGACTTTGACGAAATGCTTGCAGCTGCCCACGAACGCGGCATACGCATAGTCATGGATCTTGTGGTAAACCATACCTCTGATGAACACGCATGGTTTATCGAAAGCCGTAAGTCCAAAGACAACGACTACCGTAATTATTATATCTGGCGGGATGGAAAAGATGCGCAGTCGCCTCCAAACAACTGGGGCTCCTGTTTCGGCGGCTCTGCATGGCAGTACGACGATACGACGGATATGTACTATCTGCATTTATTTTCCAAAAAACAGCCGGATTTAAACTGGGATAATCAAAAGGTGCGCCAGGAAGTATTTGATATGATGACTTGGTGGTGCGAAAAAGGCATTGACGGTTTCCGCATGGATGTAATCAGCATGATCTCAAAAACAAAGGAAATGCCTGACGGAAAGATCAATGGAATATATGGTGATTTCGGCCCATACTGCGTACACGGGCCAAATGTCCACAAATATCTAAAGGAAATGAATGAAAAAGTATTGTCAAAATATGACATTATGACCGTAGGCGAGACATCCGGCGTTACTACAGAGCTGGCAAAACAATATGCCGGTGAAAATGCAGGTGAATTAAACATGGTATTTCAGTTTGAACATGTAGAAGGCGACGGTAAATACGGCAAATGGACAGACCAGAAACAGCAGCTTACTACTTTAAAAGAAATCATGTCACGCTGGCAGACCGAATTATACGGACAGGCATGGAACAGCCTGTTCTGGGATAACCATGACCAACCACGTGCTGTCTCCCGTTTTGGCGACGATAGCCCTAAATACCGCGAAAGGTCTGCCAAAATGCTGGCTACCTGCCTGCATATGATGCAGGGCACGCCTTACATTTACCAGGGCGAAGAGCTGGGCATGACAAATTATCCGTTTGAAAGCCCTGAGGATTTCCGCGACATCGAAAGCATCCATGCTTATGAAGAATGGTGTAGGAGCGGCCGCCTGACACACGAGGAATTTTGGCCGTGCATGCTCTATAAAAGCCGTGACAACGCCAGAACACCGGTTCAATGGGATGACACAGAGCATGCCGGATTTACGGCAGGTACTCCTTGGATTGCCGTAAATCCAAACTATAAGGAAATTAACGCCAAATCCCAGACAGCTGATCCTGATTCCGTATTTCATTATTATAAAAAACTAATTGCACTTAGAAAGCAGCATCCTGTAATTGTATACGGCAGATATGAGCTCCTGCTAAAAGACAGCGAACAGTTATTTGTATACACGAGAACACTTTCAGAAGACGAAAAATTGCTGGTAGTCTGCAATTTTACCGATCAGGAAACATCCTTCAGCCTGCCTGATGATTTTAAGCAGGCCGCATGCCTGATCTCGAATATGGATTACAGCTGCCAAGCTGCTTCTATAACGGTTCGTCCTTATGAAGCATTTGTCCTTTTAAAATAATTAAAAAAGCCTTTCACTTTCAATCATTTAATCATATATTACAAAACCGCAGTGCTGCACCAGATTTTCAGCTGCTGCGGTTTTTGCATACTTTTTTAAGAACAGGTAAACTCCCCTGCAGGAATAAATAGAAGAAACAAGCATATATTGAAACAAGATTACTTGTATTATTATTAGGGGGGATTATGGAAAATTTCAAATCCAAACTGCACGCTGTCCACAAAAGATTCTATTCTAAAGTACTTTATCCACTCTGCGGGATCTTCGGCCTGTTTATAATCTTCGGGCTTTACTGCATAAACGGCCATTCAATGCTGATTGATTCTGCCCTGCATACATCTACTCAGGCAGTAGAACAAAAAACAGATGAAGCGGAATTTAACTCTTATCTGAAAAAACTCTTTCAAAATAAAGTAACTGCAAATACATTAAATTTACATTATACATTGGCAGATCCATCATCAGCACACATTACCGAATACCCCATCACCTTTGGAGAGGTTTCCACAGACAGTGAAGCCTCTCAGATGGCAGCTTTAGAAAATATGAAAAAAGAACTGCAGACATATGATACATCAAAAATGTCCACCTCCGCACAGATGACTTATGACATACTGGAAGATTCTATAACACGCGGATTAGAAATGGCTCCTTACTATTATTATGACGAACTGCTGAGTTCTACAAACGGTGTCCAGTCTGAATACCCGATCCTGCTGGCGGAATACACATTTCATTCTGTGAAAGATGTAGAAGATTATTTAAACCTGCTTTCACAATACGATACATTTTTTAAGCAGGTCTGCGAATTTGAAAAACAAAAAGCGAAACGCGGCTTATTTATGAATGAGACAGCAGTAGAAAATTTAATCGAACAATGCCACGCGTTTATCCCAGAAAACTCAGAGAAATCTTTTTGGGAAACTACATTCAAAGAACGTCTGAATAAGATTGATAACATATCCACAAAAGAAAAACAGTCGTATATCAAGCAGAATCAGGAAATGCTGAAGGATCACGTATATCCTGCTTACCGCAGCCTTATAGCTGTTTTAAAAGCACTAAAGAAAAATGGAAAAAATCCGCAGGGGCTGTGCCATTTTGAAGACGGAAAAACGTACTACCAGCTATTAGTCAAGTCCACAACCGGCTCCGGCCATACGATCCCGGAGCTTCAAGAAATGGTTGAAACCCAGCGCAAAACCCAATTAGAAGCGCTGACACAATTGGCTTCAAAACTGACACAGACTACCTCTTCATCAGTTATAAAGCGGAAAAATAATTCAGACAGAATCGTTACGGCAGCTTCATACAGTGTACTTCCATACCATTCACCCGAAGAAATGCTTGAGCACTTAAAGACACAGATCAACGATGCATTTCCTGCCACGCCGGATGTAAACTATTCTGTAAAAAATGTAAATGAAAAGCTGCAGGATTTTCTATCCCCGGCATTTTACTTAACTTCCCCCATCGATCAGTTTACAGAAAACTGTATATACATCAATCCGGGAAATGATTACAATGACATACAGCTATTTACCACTTTGGCACATGAAGGCTATCCGGGCCATCTGTACCAGACCGTATATTCCTATGCAAACAAACTGAATCCCATCCGCTACCTGCTCTATCATGGCGGATACACAGAGGGCTGGGCTACCTATGTAGAAATGCTTTCTTATCAATATGCAGGTATCGATACAGATATGGCAGATGCCCTGATGTTAAATCAAGATGCTACTTTAAGTCTATATGCTACAATCGATATGGGTGTACATTACGATGGCTGGTCACTTGCAGATACGGTAGACTTTTTGTCCGACTATGGAATTACACAGACCTCTGTTATATCAAATATTTATCAGACAATTATTGAGAATCCGGCAAACTATTTAAAATATTACATAGGCTATCTCGAATTTTTAGACCTCAAGGAACAGGCAAAAAACTATTATTCAAATGACTATTCTGAGCTTCTATTTCATACTGCATTATTAGATATGGGCTCAGCCCCATTCTATATACTAGAAAAATACTTTGTTAAATACTATAACGCGGCAAAATGATTCCATAATAAAAATGTGGAGAATTTATCCTAAATTTAACGAATACATCCGTCTCATTATATCCCATTCAGATACGGCTCATAAATTAAGGATAAATTCTCCACAGCATTTTTAAAATCTCCCTAGAGCGTGTTTGAAAAATGCTTTCTGTCAAATGTGCGTCACAATTCAAGCTTCTTGGACTACTAATGTCCAAGATGATGTGGGAGATTTGACCCGAATGAGGGAGGCGTAGTGGGCTATGTTGACCGAATGAGGGCCAAATATACCGCAAAGTGGGACGTGCAGTTGGCAGGAATGATTTTTAAGACACGCTCTAGTTCAGCAGCTGCTTATACACATCTCTTTTGGAAATTCCCCTGTCTTTTGCAACCATTTTCATAGCCTCTTTGTTTGAAATTCCCTGTCTTTCATAATACTCCATATGCTCTGCCAGAGTCATTTTATTCCATGCATTCTGCTTTTCTATTTCTATATCTTTATAAGATTTTCCTTCAATAACTAAGACATATTCTCCACGAGGCACATTGGAATCACAATAGGAAACTGCCTCACTTAAAGTCATAGTCCTTATTTCTTCGTGCTTCTTCGTCAGCTCCCTGCATAAAGAAATCCTGCGCTCACCCAATACCTGAAACAGATCTTCTAAAGTATGAGTCAAATGATGCGGCGCTTCATAGAGCACAATTGTTCTTGTTTCCTGCTTTAGTTCATCCAGTATTATACCCCGCTGCTTTTTATCACGCGGTAAAAATGCCTCAAAAACAAATCTTCTTGAGGCAAGTCCTGATAATGTCAGAGCCATAATACACGCTGCAGGGCCTGGTACAGCAGTTACTTCAATCCCTTCTTCCTGGCAGATCCTTACCAGATCTTCACCCGGATCGGATATCCCCGGCGTTCCGGCGTCTGTAATCAGTGCTATATTTTTTCCTTCACGCATTTTCTCCACCAGCTGATAAGCCTTGTCAATCTTATTGTATTCATGATAGCTTGTCATCGGAGTTTTTATTTCAAAATGATTTAACAATTTGATAGAATTTCTTGTATCCTCTGCTGCGATCAAATCCACTTCCTGTAAAATGCGCAGTGCACGATAGGAAAGATCTTCCAGATTTCCGATTGGTGTTGCACATAAATATAATTTTCCTGACATAATTACTCCTGACTGCTTCTTTTTATTGACTTTTCCAAAAGCAGAACGTACAATATTTATTAGAACATAATATTTTGACGCTCTCTATGACGTGATTATATCAGATTTCAATATAGTTGTAAATCTGAACGAAAGGAGACTAAACATAATGGAGGTACTATACGATATGACAGTTGATGAAAAAAAAGATATGCTGCTGCAGATCCTAGCTGATTTATACACAATTAAAGCTGCAAATAAAGAAGAAAACGCTGTACTTGACTATAAAATCAAAGTAACTGAAAAACGTCTTGAACTTTTAGGCGTTACCGATTTAGCAGATATAAAACCGTGATTTTTAATAATATAAAAGCGAACCGGCATATAAAATCTCCCTGCCGATTCGCTTTTTATATTTAACTAATATCCATAGATCTCAACAATCTCATCCGTATATTTTCCACGCTCTTCATACACAATTAAAGGTTTTTCCACAGTCATTCGTGTTTTTCCACCGCGGAGCCCTTCTATCAGCACCATATTAGGTTCCCTGTCAACATATGGGTAGACGAGCTTCATCCGCTTAGGCTCTATTCCGTACTTTGTCATTGTACATATTATTTCCGCTAATCGGAACGGGCGGTGCACCATATAAAACCTTCCCTTTGGGCGCAGGAGCTTTGCACTTTCCCGGATGATATCTTCCAATGTACACAAGACCTCATGCCGGGCAATTGTCTTTGCCTCCAGCCCGTTTTTTAATCCATGGCTGTTAATCATATAAGGCGGATTCGTTGTCACCACATCAAAAGAAGATGCTCCAAAATATTTTGAAGCATCTTTAATATCTCCGGTAACAATGTCTATTTTAGATTCCAAATGATTCAGCTGCACACTACGGCCTGCCATATCCGCACTCTCCGGCTGTATTTCCAGCCCGGTAAAATGCCTGCCCTTTGACTTTGCCTCTAATAAGATCGGAATAATGCCTGTGCCGGTTCCAAGATCCAGCACCTTCTCATTTTCCTTTACATTCGCAAAGCCGGATAACAGTACCGCATCCATTCCAAAACAAAACTTTTCTGGATTCTGTATAATTGCATATCCATTGCGCTGCAGCTCATCGATACGCTCACCTTGTTTTATCAGCCCATCTTCATAATTACTTTGTCCTGACATCGCTTTACCCTCTGTTTTATTTGTTATCCTCCAGTTTTGATTTGCCTTCCCGGTCTTCTAACGCTGCCAGCTTTTTAATCTCTTCCGCAGACAGCTTTACCTTATGCCGTTTCTGCTTAAACTTCAGATCACTGACTTTATATTCGCGCAGCTCTTTTTCTCCGTTTACATCCACTTTCACCTTAATCAGCTGGCGGAGCACGCTGACACTCTGCACTTCTCCCCTTAATCCGTCGTTTGTCGTAACATATTCATTGATCTCTGGAAGTGTACTGTTTAAATACTCATATGTCTCCTGTTCATTTTTCAGACAGCACATCAATCTTCCACAGACTCCTGATATCTTTGTAGGATTAAGTGATAAATTCTGCTCTTTTGCCATTTTAATCGAAACAGGCACAAATTCGGATAAAAAAGAAGAACAGCACAATTCCCTGCCGCAGATTCCCATACCTCCTAAAATCTTTGTTTCGTCCCTTACGCCGATCTGCCTTAATTCTATGCGGGTACGGAACACCGAAGCCAGATCCTTGACAAGCTCGCGGAAATCAATCCTGCCGTCTGCAGTAAAATAAAATAACAGCTTGTTATTGTCAAATGTATACTCAGCCTGTACCAGCTTCATTTCAAGCCCATGCTTTTCGATTTTTTCCAGACATATTTTATAAGCGCCTTCCTGTTTCTCCTTATTCTTCTGCTGCTGTTTTTCATCCTCATCAGTCGCGATACGGATAACCGGCTTCAGCGGCTGCGGCACTTTTTCATCCTCCACCTCCTTTGGAGGGATCATTACCACGCCAAATTCCACACCGCGGGCAGTTTCCACAATTACATGAGTGCCTGTCTCCATTTCCATGTCATCTGGATCAAAATAATATATTTTCCCCGCGTTACGGAATCTGACTCCTACAATTTTTATCATCTATCAATTCTCCTTCATTATCAGCTTTTATCATCTATCAATTCTCCTTCATTATCAGCTCTTATCATCTATCAATTCTCCTTCATTATCAGCTCTTATCATCTATCAATTCTCCTTCATTGTCAGCAGTAACAGCTCCATGACAATATCAAAATTTACATTGGCATTCAGCCTGATTTTTGCTTTATCCAATGCTTTTAATATTTTTTGAATGCCGTGATAAGAACTGTTTGACGCCTGTTTTTTGATATCATAAATATGCTCTTTGAAAATCAGCCCGTTAATGTCCATAGTTGCTTTATACATCAGCACATCCCGATACCACACCATCATAATGTCCAGATAGTCATTGATGGACAGCTTATATTCACTGATCTGCTTGATCACCTCGCCAAGCTCATATACATCTACACTTTTTATCCGTTTTACCAGCTGTACCGCGGAATCTTTCAGCTCATTAAAATGATCGGATGAAGCCAGCTGTATTGCTTTGCCTACATTGCCCTGTGCAAAAGCTACGCTGATCTCTGCCTGATAATCCGGGATCTGATAATGCTTCATCAGATATTCTCGTATTTTTTCATCTGCTACAGGCATTAGATTCAGCCTGATACATCTTGACAGGATCGTAGGCAGAAAACTGTCAGCATTTGCAGTCAGCAGCAAAATCACTGCATAGGCAGGCGGTTCCTCAATCGTCTTTAACAGTGCGTTCTGTGCCTGCTGGTTCATCTTTTCCGCTTCATCCACAATATATATTTTATACGTACTGGAATACGGCTTTATCACAATGTCCTGATTAATCTGTTTTCTTATATCATTTACAGATACCGTATTTATTTTTTCATGTGTCAGATATTTGATATCAGGGTGGTTATGGCTGGCTGCCTGTCTGCAGGAATGACATTCCAGACAGCCCTCCGTCCCCTTTTTCTCACACTGCAGAGCTGCGGCAAATGCTTCTGCCAGCATCATCTTACCCGATTTATCCGGGCCGTTCAAAATATACGCATGTGAGATCTTGTCCATCGTAATCGCATTCTGAAAATGCTCGATGATCTGCTCATGCCCTATAATATCTTTAAATCCAACCATAACAACACTCCTTTCTAAGTCATTTATCATCTTTAAGTAAATATATCAAGCAGAAGTCCTGTTATTTCTCCAATCTTGCTCAATATGTTAATATGGTCTTTTTCTTCCTCGCACAATTCCTGCGCCAGCTCGTCCAGATTTGCATCTACCAGACGGATAATTCCATACACACGGTGCCTGCCCCTGCGGTCTAAGAAATTCTCTCTGGAAAACTTATGCGACCTGTTTATGATTTCATTTAAAAATTCTTTTATTTTTCCGCGGTATTTTTTCATATCACGGATATCCATATGGCGTGCAATAATTTCTCCCTGATGTGTAATATCTTTCAGCATTGCTTCGAGCTGCTGCTGTAAGTCTGCATCTTCTATTGCATGTGTCAGTGCAAACTTAAATCCATCATTTCCATTTTCCACTGGAGCTGTAGTTTCTGTCGGCACAATTGCTGATGCCTGATTTACTTTAATATCCATTTAAGTCTACCGCCTTACTTTTTCACAATAATATAATATCGTATGTCACCGTTTCTGTGCAACAGTAAGTATCTTCCGATATTGCTGATCCCTGGTTCCCTGCACATTCATCTGCAATTTACGGCACTGGTTCAGCAGCTCGATCAATTCATGTGTAATAATTTCTCCCGGTACAATCATAGGTATTCCCGGAGGATATAAATATACATATTCTGCACTGGTTTCTCCTGCGCAGTCTTCCAGATTTGTTTCTACTATATTATCATCGTCAATTTCGGATATTTCCAAAACCTTTTTTCTTTCAGCATATGCATTTTTTAAAAAATCTTTGAAATCATTATCCATATTATAATTATACTTTGTATTGTTATCCCAATCAATACATTCTTTACGCAGCTCTCTCTGCTGCTCTTGGTCTATGGCATATAACGCATGAAACAGCCGGTCAAATCCTTCCTGACGATCCATTATGCTGGTCATAGCCAGCACATACTGTGCCGAATACATTTCCATCTGTAAATGATACTCTTCAGACAGCTTTTGATCTAACGCCTGTCCGCTCAGTGCCGTGTGCATTGTACTAATAATTATTTTCGACTGATCCGCCTCAAAAAAATATGCAGCGTCATAATCATCAGCCGTCAGCACACGAAGGCATTTGAAATTCCTGCATTTTTTATAAAAATCAGCCAGACGCTCAGCATATGCTTCAAACAGCTGTTCTCCTTTATCTATCAAAATCCGTACACATTTTTCCATTCCTGCCATTAATATATACGAAGGTGAGCTGGTCTGAAAAACACGCAGCATCTCTTCCAGCTTATGGAAATCAACCCTGTCACCAGCTATATGGAGCACTGCTGACTGTGTAAAACAAGGCAGTGTCTTATGAAGACTCTGAATGACAAGATCCGCTCCCAGCCTGACTGCTGACTCTGGAAAATAAGGACTTAGTGAAAAATGTGCCCCATGAGCTTCATCTATAATTAAATATGTATGATATTTTCTAGCAATTTCTGATATTTTCTGAATATCAGATACGATTCCATCGTATGTGGGTGATGTGATAATTACCAGCCTGGCGTCTCTGTGAATCTGTAAGCATTGCTCTATGTCATCTGCCTGTATGCCGCCCTGTATACCGCATGTCATCAGTCTAGGATAGACAAACTGCGCCTTCAATTGGAATAGTTTTACCGCGTTATATACCGATTTATGGCAGTTTCTAGCCATAACAATCTTATCTCCACATTTTGTCAGCGCTCCAACTGCGCTTAAAATACCGCCCGAACTGCCATTTACCATAAAATATGCTTTTTTACTTTTATAAAGCCCTCTCAAACGCTCCTGAGATCTGAGCAGCAGATCCTGTGCATAGTGCAGATTGTCAAAGCCATCGATTTCTGTCACATCAATCTGATACGGATTTTCAAAATCCATCGCTGCCCGTTTATGTCCCGGCATATGAAATGGATAATAATCTGATTTTGCATATGCAGCTAATTTTTCATCTAGATATTCATACTCTTTATTTTTCATATATCAATTGTTGTCTTTTTTACCGCTTTCTTATTATTGTTTTTATTTCTATCTACTCAAATTATTTTCTTTTTTATTTTTCTTTCCTATCAGTTATTTTTCAAACAACCGTGTTTTCTTTTTCAATAATTCATTTCTTTTAATTACTTTCTTTTATCATCTATGTTCAATTAGATATTTTCAAAAAATATTCGATTATTTTTTAATAGAATTTCCACAAAATCTTTGCTCTCCAGATCTTTGCCATATAGCTCTTTAGTCTATATATCTGCCCAGCTCCGGCATCCAGTCTCCGAGATAAATTAAGTTCTCGCACATATGCTGCCAGATAACTGAAAAAAACAAATCTATCATCTGCAGTACTTCGTCCCATCCAGGCCCCTTTTTCTTTTCATGTCTTAGAAAAGCTTTCCACTTCTTTTTCATAAAACTGCTGTTCTGGTAAGAAAGCAGCAAATCAAACCTGCTTTTTTCTACTGCGATCCCCCTCTCCTTACATCCTTCATTCACCAGCTCCCAAACTTTCCGTCCCGACAGCGCTTCTTTTTTCAAAATCTCATAGATCTCCATATAGCCGGATAAATCATTCATCAGCTCCAGCTTTTCCAAAATATCCAAAAATTTTTCTGCTGCTACATTCTCACTTGGAAAACAATTGATCTGTATAATTTTATTATTATTTGTAATTAATCTTAAATCTTTTCTATATGCCTTCAGCTGTTCATCCTGATGATGCTCCAGCTTGATCTTAACCGGCACCTTTACAGATGAAATCATCGCAGTAAGGCTGATATAAAAAATATTCCAATCCATCCATATATTGTAATTCCAGTGAACAGCGTCTTTTTTTATATTCCGAAACAGCTCTGCACATACTCTGCTGATTTCCGACTTTTTATAATGCAGTTTTTCTGACTCCTGGATAAAAAACGTAAGATTTAAATCCACTTTCCTTCGATAATGATCTAGGCTCAGCCTCGCACTATTTTTCATCCAAAAACAATCTGCATATTCTGATTCTATCATCCGCTGCACAATTTCTTCCAAAATAGATGCTGCCAGCAGATTTTCAAAAGGCAGCTGGAGCTCTTCACTGCGCTGCCTGATAAACGATTCATTCAACAGCCTGCCCATCGTCAGCCACACTCCTATTTATTAATTTATAGAAGAATTATAACTATATTTCTTCCAAATGTATGCACTATAATGATCCATTTTCACATTACAGATATATTTCTATTTTATCCTATTAGAATATTCATCGAATATAATCCTCAATGAATATTATTTTCACAATTATAGATTCACTTCTTTTTTCTTGTATACATTATTAACGCTGGAGCGTGTTTGAAAAATGCTTTCTGTGAGATGTGCTTCACACTTGGTACTCTACTTCTTTTTAACTGTCCACATCCTCACAGCCAATATTAAAACTACAGCCATACTCCTATTTGATTACGTACTTTAGACAATACCTTTCTTTCTTTTGCATAATTCAGCAGTTTTGCTATATCTTTATTTTTATCCATGATAAAATTTTTCAGAGCCTGCTGCAGGTCTTCCCGCTCCATGCGGTTTTCATATTTTAACACATCACAGATCAGCCGTTCTTTACTATATATCGTCATTTCAGAATTTCCAAATTCAATCTGCATAATCCCCATCCGCAGCACCTCCGGCTCTGTATAATACGGCTGCACTAATGGGTAATCTATTTTAAATCGCGATTTCGAAGTATTTTTGTCTACGGCAATCGTCCATTTAAACGGCTTGACCTTTAAATATTTATGGCAGTATAACGCACTCTCCATACTCAGTACGCAGTCAGAAAACATCGCTGCGATAATATCTTCTTCCCGTTTCTTATGATAATTCATCGCATAATATCCATTTTTTACTCTTTCAATCACGCCATAATCCACAAAAGTCTGTATCCTGCGATAATCCATTCCCAATGTATACAATTGTGATGTCTTTACAATCCCGCCATTTTTTTCCATCAGCTCCTGTATCTGTGCAATCTGCTTTTCACGTTTTTCCTGCCTTGTCATTTTCTCTTCGCTCATACTATTTTTTCCGCTCCACGAACATGATTTGAGTATATATTTACATTATATTCCT
The DNA here is from genome assembly GCA_910586445.1 of uncultured Eubacterium sp. Taxonomy (GTDB): domain Bacteria; phylum Bacillota; class Clostridia; order Lachnospirales; family Lachnospiraceae; genus Eubacterium_J. The sequence continues at coordinate 36,466 of CAJUHV010000020.1, read as the reverse complement.
CTTACTGTATAGTTGTCAAACTTATCTTGTACATTTTACGCAAATTTATACAGTGAACGTCTGTACCTGTCGAAATTACAAATAAAAGACCAGCTCATTTTTTCTTTACAAACAGCAGGACATAGAGTTAATATATATTAAGCAGGCAGAAATCTGCCATAAATCCAAAATCTGTGCTGCAGAAAGAAAGGACACTCACAATATGCCGACGCCTTATATTAGTTCTTCACATAAAAATCCATCCAGAAAATCTTGTGAACAGACTATAAAGAGAATTTTAACTAGAGAATTTGAAGAATACGGTGAGAATCACCATTTTAAACAGGCATCTGATTTTATGATTTATTTTGAGTCTCTTCACCCTGCTTCTCCCAGCCTGACGAAACAGGTACAGCGTGCAGTCAGCTCTTTAAATCTGCCGCGTGATGAAAACGGTTATTTTATGATTAACAAAACAGCTGAACAGTACAAAGCCGAGCGGGAGCTTGCAAAACTGCTCAGTGATTCTCAGCTCGTCAATCTGGAAGAATATACACCGTTATTAATAAAAGCAGAAGCTTGGAAACGTTCACATATGATCCATCTGCTGGAACACTGTGATGAAATACAAAATCTGTGCAGTGCAATAACAGAATCAAATAATGGGATTATCTTATATACAATGTCTCCAGAAAAACTGCTTTCTTACTTATCTGACTTTCTGCCGATCGAATTGGATGAAAGCCAAACCTATGATGAAATACACAAAAATACCAGCAATTAGTCTTTAATTTAGCAGAAATCTGCATTTATATTGTTCTCTTTTTGTATATTTATACTTCAATTCAGAATATCTTATAAATTATCAGAAAATATTATCCCTATTTTTCTATGTCGTATTTAATAAAAAAGACAGTTTTAAGGGATAATTATTGTCTTTCAAAAGAAAATACCCATATAATTATGTATATTAGTTGTCTTTCGATGATCAAACGGCATTATATTTCATTAACTTTTATAATCAATACTAGAGCGTGTTTGAAAAATGCTTTCTGTCAAATGTGCGTCACAATTCAAGCTTCTTGGACTACTAATGTCCAAGATGATGTGGGAGATTTGACCCGAATGAGGGAGGCGTAGCGGGCTACGTTGACCGAATGAGGGCCAAATATACCGCAAAGTGGGGCGTACAGTTGGCGGGAATGATTTTTCAAACACGCTCTAGCTTTATACTTAGTACCCATGCCCTATGGGTATATTTCACGGAAAGCATTTTTCAAACACACTCTAGAGAGTTTATGAAAAATCTTTTCTACGATCTTCATTTCATAAATAAAGCATATTTGACTACTAATTTGCAAAATGAAGCGGGCAAGTTAACCCAGATTTAAATCAATACAGCCCACTTATATTATGATTTTTGAGTATGTTTCATAAATTTAGCGAATGAGGTGTAAATATTCCGCAGAATAGAGCGACTTTCATTCTTAATATTTTTCAAAAATTCATCAGAATATCCATTGAAGAAATCCAGCCCTTGTCTTAATTACCGACTATAGGCTGGATTTCAAAGCTACTTAAATATAATATATTACAATGTATCTTACAATATAAATCTTTAACTAAACGGTACAAATATATAAAATATTACAATATATCTTACGATATAGATCTTTAACTAAACGGTACAAATAATATATGATATCAGCGGTTTCTACGACGCCTTCCCTTCGATTTCCTTGTCTCTCTAATGATCACATATTGTTTGCTGGCTCTTTTCCTGTTTTTATAATTTGCTATTTTTTGGCGGATCACATACGATTTATTGTAGATCACAATAAACACAATGATCAAAATAATTCCCAATGCAATCCCGGCAATAACAATCAGGCTGTTTAGTGAAAATTCAAAACTAATGCTGCCGAAAAAATCTTTAATATCTGCAATATATTTCTGGAAATCAATATTTTTAAAGCTGAAATTGCTGAAGCTGAATTTCTTGCTGTCTTCTTTGTTATCCTCGCTTTCTTTGTCTTTATCTGAACTGATAGGACTTTTATCCCCGGCATTTTCTGCTTCGTTCATATCATCAGTATTTGAATTTTTATTTTTCACCACATCATTTTCAGACGATACAGTCTGATTCTCATTTATATTTTCTTCATTTTCTGCTGTAATGCCATTCTGATCAATCAATGTGTTTGTCCGAATAAGATCTGCTGTGCCGATCTCATGCTTTCCATACGTATACTTCAGCTGTGCCAGCACATTCTCCGGCAGATTGTCATATACGATTTTCATCTTCGTTTTGCTGAAATTCACAGATTTTGGCAGAATGATTTTTGCCTGTGGATCAATCTGTGCATAAGGATCATTTGTATTTAATGTATCATATTTTTCATCCTTAATATTTTCGTCCGTATCCGAATATTCAGCTACATTACATAAATTAAAGTTTTCAAATCCATATTCAAACAAAGAACGTGTCTCGTTCCAATAGTTCGGCGAGCTGCCGTTTAATATAACAGCTACTAAGGTCATGCTGTCTTTTTCTGCAAATGTTACGAGAGTGTTTCCGGCTGCGGTAGTATATCCTGTCTTTCCTCCCATACAATAATCGTACAAATAAGCTGCCGTATCTTTTGGATAAAGCATTTTGTGGTGATTCGTCATATACGTAGGATCACTGTGCTTATTTGTAGGAGGTATCGTATACCGCTTTGTACCACAGATCAGCCGAAATGTTTCGTTCTGATATGCCGCCCTGGCGATCACTGCCATATCATGTGCCGTCAGATAATGTTTTTCATCAGGCAGTCCATGTGGATTTGCAAAATGTGATGACGTGCAGCCTAATTCTTCTGCCTTATCATTCATCATTTTTACAAACTTAGACAATGAACCGCCTACATGCTCTGCGACTGCATATGCGCATTCATTTGCTGATTCCAGCATAACTGCATAAAGACATTCCTCCATTGTCATTTTCTCACCAATATCACGCCATATACTGCTGGAACGTTCTACAGATATTGTATTATAAATCGCATCTGACGAAAATGTCACGATCTCATCCATGCTGCAGTTTTCTACAGCAATAAGCGTGGTCAATATTTTCGTAATGCTTGCAGGATAACATTTTTCATTGATATTTTTTTTGTATAAAATTGTACCTGTATCAATATCCATCAAAATCGCTGAACCGGCCGTAATATCATCTGACAGCTTCGGCCAGTAATTTTTACTCTTTTTTGCCTGAACCTGTGTTACAGGCAGCAGAATCATACATAGGCATATGATCAGCATTTTTTTCAATATTATTTTTTTCCTCATCCTTATTTTTCCAATCCTTCATATGTACGGGATACGCTCCCCGCCTTAATATCAATACAATCAGCTGGCCGGCCCATTCTAATTTCCTTTAAATTCTAGACAGATCATTCAGTCCGATCAAAACTATGAAAAGATACGCTCTAGTTCCTCTTATTTTCCAGACAGATCAGCCAGTCCGGCTTCTTACAGACAAATCTTTAGATAGGGCATTAGTGTACCAGTTATATATATTATAGTGTGCAAAAAAGTGATAAGCAATACTTTTTTTAAGTTTTGTCAACTCTTTTAAAAGATGATATAATATTCAAAGCAATTCATAATACAAGGAGGAACTTATGAGACTAAGAAATATTCCCGCTGCGGATGAAATTATTGCTTCTAATCCACTGTGCATCAAAGAACCTGCTAATTACCAAGGGTCGTGGCATACGGTTTTTCAAAATGACTCCCCCATACACATTGAAGTAGGAATGGGAAAGGGACAATTTCTTCTGCAGCTTGCACAGCAAAATCCTGACATCAGCTATATAGGCATAGAAAAATATACGAGTGTCCTGCTGCGTGCCATCCAAAAATTAGAATCATATACTTCACCACCTGATAACATACGTTTTCTCTGTATAGATGCAGAAAGCCTGACTGAAGTATTTGCACCGAATGAAATATCAAAGATCTACCTAAACTTTTCCGATCCCTGGCCGAAAAAACGCCATGCAAGGCGCCGACTTACATCCGGCGAATTTTTATCACGCTACGAACAGATACTTGCAGTTGACGGCATGCTGGAATTTAAAACTGACAATAAGCCTCTCTTTGAATTCTCATTAGAAGAGGTGCCGAATGCCGGCTGGAAAATTATCGACTACACCTACGATCTGCATCATGATTCGAAAATGAACGCCGGCAATATTCTGACAGAATATGAAGAAAAATTCTCTTCCAAAGGAAATCCAATATATAAATTAACAGCTTCTAAACTACAATAACTAACACCCCGCATTGTACTATATATATCTTTCTATAAACAATGCAGGGTAGATCTTAAAACTCCTATATATAAATATTATAAATACGCAGCCCCGTACATGCAATACTGGCACGTTCCTGCATATACTAATGTTAATATATAAATACTCGATCAGGTATCTGTTTTGTTATTATATCAGTAATCGATACTTGTATTACGTATCTGTTTTGTTATAATGTCAGTAAATAAATATTCATATTGCGTATCTGTTTTATTATAATGTATATATAGATCTTTATATTATGTATCTATAATTGTATTGTGTATCTATTCTTCAATAATATAAATATTCGAATCGTATACCTGTTTTTTTATTATATATAGATATTCGAATCAGATATCAATATTATAATAATGTTAAGATACACGTACCAAAATCAGATATCTGCTCCATGATCATTCTGGTAATTCATTTAAATCAGATATCTGCTCCATGATTATTTTGACCTGTAAGCATACAAATCAGATATTTCATTATAATCATAATGCATTAAAAATCTATTAATAACATCTGACAGATCCTATAACAACTATAAAACAGGAGGCATCAATATGAAATTTAAAAATAAGGCAATACTATTTACCTATCATCATCAAAATATTTTTAAGAAACTGACAACACTTCGATCTTCCATTTTACAGTTAAAAAAATATCTAAAATAAAAAAGCACCGACCCCAAGCCATGCTGCTTGAAACCGATACTTTTAATGCGCCACCAGGGGTTCGAACCCTGGACACCCTGATTAAGAGTCAGGTGCTCTGCCAACTGAGCTAGTGGCGCAGTTCTTTGTGTTCCCCCGAACACATTAATTATTATATACCAACATTTTATAAAATGCAAGTGTTTTTTTATAATTTTTTATATTTTTTTATCTGGCTGTAACAGACTATAAATAACAGGTACTGTTACAGCCATTACGCCTTATCCAGGCTATTTAAAGATTTGCAATTAACGCAGCGATTTCATCAGAACTCATTACATATCCCGGATCTGTCAAATCCGGCAGTCCATCATCGTTATTCGAAGAATCCGGTTCCGATAACAAATCAGTATTTGCAATCAGCGCAGCTATCTCGTCAGAATTCATTACCTGATCAAAATTAGATGTACTTTTCTTATTATTAGATTTCATCTCTGACAAAGGTATTTCTAAGATTTTATCGATATCCAGATCTTCTTCTGTAGTATCATCCATAAGATCATCTATATCCAATGCCTTCATGATTTCATCTAATTCATCTTCCGTTGACAATTCCTCATGCAGCTTTGCTTCAGGCTTTGGCAATGCTTCTTGTACAGGCTCTGGCTGTACAGCCGAATTCTGCGGTTCTGCATTCTTTAAAATCGGCTGCATACCTGCAGCATTTTTCATCTCCTGCTGTTTTGGCTCTGTTACAGCATGCAGGTCCTGAGATTCTGCCGATACCTTCATGTCAGGCTGTTCTGACACTGCTGTCTCTTTCAGTACTGCTTGTGCTTCGGCCAATGTCTGTGGACCAGACTGCTCTGCCTGCTGCTTTGTTTCTGACGGCTCTTTCAATATAGGCTGTTCACCTGACGTAATCTTTGGACCAGGCTCTTCATCTTTTATATTTAAAGCTGAATACTGCTGTCCCGCTGACTCCTGGCCTTCCGTCTGATTAATCTGAGCCTGTGCAGCACTTCCTTCCTCTTTTTGTGACTCCTTAATAAGAGCATTTAATTCTGGTTCTAGTGCTGTCTGATTTGTTATTGTATCTGGCTGTATTTTTTCTATATCATCATTTGATTCAATATTTTTATCTATAGCATTATTTTTGTCTATAGCATTATTTCTATTTGAATCAGTATTAATATTTGTATCTGTACTTGCGTCTGAATCTTGATCCGTACCTAAATTAGCAATCATTGCCCTTATATGTTCTGGCATTTTGCCATGTCCGGGATAAGTCATATCAGGCGTATCTGTTTGTTCTGCTTCTTTCTCAAGACCAGAGTCTGAATAAACCTGATCTTTTATTGATTCCGTTGTTTCTTTTGTTTCTCCTACTTCTTTTGTTTCTTTTATATCCTTTGCTGGTTCTGCTTTTTTCTTAGATAATCCCTGCGATGCTGACTTCTTCATTGTTGTCTGAACCGCCGACATCGGATTATTATCCAGATTATTTAACATCGCTTCTAAATCTGATTCTGTCATAATTGGATGCAGCTGCGGCTCTTTCATAGCTGGCTTCAGCTCTGGTTCTTCTTCATTTTCATTCATATCTACATTTGAAATCATTGCGGCTATTTCATCAGTAGAAATAAGATCATTCAGCTCCATATCAGGCATAGAATCATCTGCACTATCTACAGCTGATACTGATTCAGCTGCGTCTACAATCGGCTCTAGCTCCGGCTCTGTCAATACCGATTCCAGCTGCATATCTTCCATTGACTTTAGTTCTGATTCTTCTGCTATTGATCTCAGCTCCGGCTCTCCCATGATCGGCTCAAGCTCTGGTTCTGCTACGATCGAATCTAGCTGCGGCTCTTCCATGATTGATCCCAGCTCCGGCTCTGTCATAATCGGCTCTAGCTCCGGCTCTCCCATGATTGATCCCAGCTCTGGCTCTGCTGCTGCCAGCTGCGGCTCTTCCATGATTGATCCCAACTCCGGCTCTGTCATAATCGGCTCTAGCTCCGGCTCTCCCATGATTGATCCCAGC
>CAJUHV010000020.1:0-29338 GCA_910586445.1 uncultured Eubacterium sp. | reverse complement strand
CGGCTCTTCCATGATTGATCCCAGCTCCGGCTCTGTCATAATCGGCTCTAGCTCCGGCTCTCCCATGATTGATCCCAGCTCTGGCTCTGCTGCTGCCAGCTGCGGCTCTTCCATGATTGATCCCAACTCCGGCTCTGTCATAATCGGCTCTAGCTCCGGCTCTTCCATGATTGATCCCAGCTCTGGCTCTGCTGTCACCGGCTCTAATTCCGTTTCTGCCATGATTGATCCTAGCTCCGGCTCTCCCATAATTGATCCTAGCTCTGGCTCTGCTGCTGCCAGCTCCGGCTCTGTCATAATCGGCTCTAGCTCCGGCTCTTCCATGATTGATCCTAGCTCTAGCTCTGCTGTCATCGGCTCCAATTCCGTTTCTGCCATGATTGGTTCCAGCTCTGGTATTGCAGAATCTTTGTTATCAATTCCCTTCAGCAGCTGATCTAAATCAGATTCAGATGAAGTTTCCAAAGGCTGTCTTAGATTTATGCCGTTATCCATCAAATGTTCATGTTCTATATCCAATGATTGAAGCTGGGACTTTTCTTCTGCTGATTCTATCGATTCTGTCAGAGTCACTAACTGTGACTGTAAAGACTCTACCTTATTAACTGATTCTATTATATCACTTTTTAGAGAAGTTTCTAATTCCTGCAGAGCTGATAAAATTTCCTGCTGCTTTGAAAGAAGATCTTTATTGCTTTCTAATAATGCTGCTTTATCTTCATCACTCAGTCCAACATTGTTATTTGCAATCTGCTTTTGAAAATCACTGATCTTATGAAGCATTTTATCATTTGAGATCAGCAGCGTATTTGCATTCTGTTTACTGCGGTTGATCTGCACCTTTGCCAGCGCTTTTTGAGCAGCAATCATCTCTTTATATGGAGCACTGATCTGGCTGTTGAATGAATCCATTCTTTCTTCCATCTGATCAAAATACTTCCTCATTAACAAATAAGATGCTTTTTCTGACCGATATACATTATTAAATGCCTCTTCCTGCTCTGCCTGCCTTTTTTTAATCATCCGGCCAATCAAATGCATTTGTGCGTAAACTGTTGCCAGTATAAAAACGCCAAGAGCACCTATTGCAATCAAATTTGTCTGATCATTAATAATTTCATAAATCTCAATAATAAACAATAATACTGTCAATACTGAGATAAGCGAAATCGCCGTCATCTGACCATTTTTTTTCACTGCCGTATCTTTGTTATCCTGTGACATTTTTATTACTCCTCTCATTTTGTAATGCACCTAATTGGATATAGGCCAATTCAAATGATACCCTTATAAAAATCCAAACGGCCGGCACAATAATCTATCAATCATGCCTCTCCAAGTCCGAAGATGCATACATCCCCATCATTCGATAGTTATTATGTTAGCATAATTTATCAGTGTTTTCAATCTTTTTTAAAAGATTAACAACTGAAGGAAACATCAAAAATTTAGGATAAATTCTCCATAGCATGCCCTATAGGTATATTCTACAATTGGATTCTCCATGCCCCCACAATATGTTCTGTTATTCGCGGCATAAGATTCATCCAGCTGATACATTTGTTTAGTATAATGGCATCCCCGCTAATCACACCTTCTGATTTTTCCAAAATGCGGTCTACATCATCAGCAGTCTGAGTCTCTACAGACAAATTATACTTTTCACTGCACTTTTTAATAAGCGCTGATAACCTGCCAGAATTAGAGACAGGTGCATCTAAATAAAAATATGCCACTTTTATATTTAAATTTTCCAGCTGTCTTAAAATCAGCTCAACCGCTTTCTGCGTCTGCTCAATAATACGATAGGTTCCTCTCAGCCCAGCCAGGTCGCGTATCGTACCATCCCTGCAGCAGAAAATAGGCGATTCAGACAGCGCCACCTCCAGAGTAATTATCACATTAAAACCGTCAATATATACAGTATCTGGAAGTTTTAGAGTTTTCTGCTGCAGCAGCTCTTTCTTATTTCGTTCTTTTATCCATTCTATGGATGATACTGAACGTGCCAATGCCAGACGCTGCCGTTCTGAAAACATATAATGATTTCCTATAAATGTAGTTGTAGTCTTTACATCATATCCATGATCTAATAGATATTGTACTTCATCTGCTGCTTGTTTCAATAACTCCAGCTGTTTTCCTCTAAATTGTTTTTCATCCTCAGGTATATAGCCTCTTCTGCTCATCCTATATCCTTTTCATAAAATCTTGTCTTATAAACCCGCTCTGGTACATGCAGTATCATAACTTATATCACTGTGTCTGAAACGATCATGTCATAATTCTTCACATTTTGCACCCGTTTCCCGATTTATTGAGTCAAAGAATCAATATCAACATGATAGTATTTGTAATCAGCTCCATCATAATAGACTTTTACCTTTTCCCCCATATGAAGAGAATCCGGCTCACCCAAAATACCTTTTGAAGCAAAAATATGTACAATGCCGTTCATATCTTGATAGCGGCACAAAATTGTATATCCCGCAAATACGCGTCCCTTTTCATCCTTTGACATATGGAACTGCCTTGCAATATTATCTGGGAGTTTTAAAAACTGTGATTTGATTATGCCATTTACTTTAATTCTGCCAAACAATTCAACACCACACGTAGCTGCAGTTATATAATTTCCTATATTCTTCAGCCTCTGTGAATTCTTTTCACTATCCAGCTTAAATTTATGCAGCATCGCATTTTCTGGCAGAATCTCACTCGTATCTACATAATAACGCTTTGGATTATCCAGATTGACATATACTTTCAGCTTATCTGACTGTAATAACCCTGATGGATTATAAAGCAGAGCACCACTTTTGAAATCATATGTCCTGCCGCTGCCATCTTGATACTTGCACAGAATAAAAAATGGGTTCATAGAAATACGTTCTATCTGCACCTGCTTATATAAATCTACATCTATATCAACGATCTGTGCGTATACAAACTTACCATCATCTTTCAGCTTTTGCCTTCTGCGCATTCCCACTTGATCAATGAAAAAAAGTATCCCTCCAATACAAAGAAAAATACTGCCTATCAAACACATCACAAACATATAAAGTTCCATTCCAGAAACTAATTGAACACCTACGCCCAAGCTGATTAGTATGACACCAACCAATAGAAAAATCAGTGCCAATAATTTTAAAACACTTTTTCCATTCTTCATTTTTTACATTCTCCTTGCCTGCTGATTGTATTTTTATGTCACTTCTTAAAACAGCGGAAAGCATGGCTCCGTATAATAGTAGACTACGGAATAGCACTTTTTTCTCTTTATATTTCAACAATCAATATTTTTTAAATATTCTTGTATTTCTAATGCCAAAGTAACGGAATGTTTCATAATATTTTGTGTCATATTATCTTTATTGCTAAAATCTATTTGATTTTCTAAGACGATTTCCAAAATAGAATACTTTGGCATTTCTTTTCTATTGCCATTCCATACTGAATTTTTCAAAATTTCCCAGTATTTTCTTTGCACATCAGCATTCTGTCCCATCAGCCATAATTCAAACTGCAGCTTTTCATGGTTTAATACTATTCCAAACCGTAATTTATGATTTCTTAAATATTGATTATAAAATGAAAAATAGGTATAGTCTAAATATCCAAACGAAATATTACCTGTCTTATACTGCGTTGAAAATTTTGATTTTAGGTCAGCAATATATCTTGTCAAAGCTAAATACGCAGTTCGTATATAACCATACCTTAACTGCTCTTTATATATCTCTAAACTTTTTTGGACATCACTTTCCATATCCATGACCTCCCATCCCTATTTATCAGTATAATTTCATATTCAAAAGTAGATAAGTATTGCCTTATTCATCACTCCGTCCTCATTATGAGTTCAAATTCTTTCGAAAAATTAGAAACGCCGAAAACCTTGAAAAATCAATGTTTTCGGCGGAATTTCTGGCGTCGCTAAGAGGATTTGAACCTCCGACCTACCGCTTAGGAGGCGGTCGCTCTATCCAGCTGAGCTATAGCGACAAATTCAACAAATCTATATATATTTTACTTATCAGCTCTTTATTTATACATAAATCTTTAAAAATTTAATATTACTCAAAATTGATCTTTCCCTGCATCCAGATATTACCTTTAAATCTTCTTCCTACTTCTGGTATACCGTACAAATCTTTTTCGTTAATACATATATCGAACAATAAGTCGTTTGAGTTAACCCTCATAACAAAAATTTTTTCTTTTGACAATTCATTCGATACAACTTTGATATCCAAAATCTGCCCCATAATCGAATACTGGTCACTTTCAATTCCATAAGGCATAAAATAACTTTCTACAATTGAAAATACATCTTCATTTTCTACACGTTTAGAAATCATAGAATACAGATCTATATCTTCTAACGTAAGACTTTCGATCGCTTCTTCGTCACCATCTCTCGCAGCAGCCATAAGATAATTATGATTACGCCTGTTTCTCTCTGTATTGCGAATCTGCTCTTCATTTTTACCTATAGGCAAAATAATTTTCCCACTTAATGAAAGTGCAGATAGTGTCGTAGATACATTCTGACAACTTGTCCCAACGACCGGCTTTTGGTTTAAATAATCAGCAACATTCTGGAGATAGAAAATTAATGTAACACCTAAACGCATCTCATCACATACACCTGCGTAAGACTCATCTCCAACATGGCGCTCAATCTCTATCTGCTCGTTTGTAGAAACTTCTTGTCCTATAAATATCGGATAGTAATGATCTATTGAAAAACTATTATCATCCTCATACAGTCCACAAACTGTTATTCCGAAATATTCACTAAACATATGTGTTACTTCAGAAAACTCGTTTCCATCGGAATCAAGTGCAAGCTTTTCCACATCTGGATGTTTAATAATGTCTTTAATAATTCTATCTAGCTGCCTTTTGTCTTTAAATTCACTAAATCCAATTGCGCGCAAAAAGCGGTGCATCTTGACATTTCCTCCTTTTTACTAGATTTTTTTTATTATATAATATATTCCAAAATTTTGCAACACTTTCTATTTATAATTTAACGCCATATCTAAAGCTTCTTTTTCTTCAGAAGCCAGTACAATAATTGATTTTCCAGCAATGATTTCTTTGATATATGTATAACAGCCTTCCCTGCTGTGCATTGCGTTAATTATAAACCCATCATCTTTCTCATTTAACAATGCAAGAGAAAAACTAAGCTTTCCTCCCATCTCATTAAATGCATCATACTTCACTAATCCGATCTTCTGAAAAGTAATATTCATTTTACCTTCTAATGTTTCGATTTTAATCTTGTTGCTGTAGTTTGACTCTACTAGTCCATCAATCTGATCTAAACGCTCTATTATTTTTTCTTCTAATGATTTTGCATCTGTATCGCCCATAAATTTTTTGTACTTTTTCTTCAGCCTTCCGATCGTAAACAGATTGATTATTAACATCAAAAACAATAGAATTACAACTCCCGCCAATCCCCAAACGACATATTCCAAGTCTATGCCAAGATAATCACATATGCTCATCTTTTTCCTCCAGTTTCTTAATATTTTAGTTATCTTAAAATTGTATGTATGAGATCTAGTTTGTATTATAAGTATATACATTCTGATTTCTACATAGATCTGTTCAATTTATTTTTTCAAAGTCTGAAGCATGTCATATAAATGCTCAAACTGTTCAGAGTCATAATATTCTATTTCAATTTTACCTTTATTTTTGTCCTTATAGTTTATGACTACTTTTGTTCCAAGTGCTTCTTTCATTTTTTCTTCCAAGTCATGATATACTACACGAAGCCTTTTTAACTCATCCTCGTCTTCTTTTTCTACTTTCTTTGAATCAGAATCATTTGCCTTTGCTAATTTCTTAACTAGTTTTTCTGTTTCCCGGACACTAAGCTTCTCATCAAATACTTTCTGCGCAACAGTATATTGTTTCTCACGATTTTCAATTGCTAATAATGCTCTGGCATGACCTGTTGTCAGCATTTCATCAATGACCATCTGCTGTACTTTTTCATCTAATTTTAACAGTCGCATTGAATTCGTCACTGTTGTCCTTGATTTAGACACACGTTCTGCTACTTCATCCTGCTTTAGATTAAACTCTGTCAATAGCCGTTTAAAAGCAATAGCTTCTTCAATCGGATTTAAATCCTCTCTTTGAATATTTTCGATTAATGAAATTTCTACAATTTCTTGCGGCGTCAAATTCTTCACAATAATTGGAATCTCTTTGACCCCGGCTAATTTTGCTGCCCGCCACCTTCTCTCGCCAGCGACAATTTCATAATAGGTTTCCTTGTCCTGTACCAATAGCGGCTGCAATACACCAAACTGTTTGATTGATTCTGCCAGTTCCAAAAGTGCATCTTCATCAAAATTCTTTCGAGGCTGTTCTCTGTTTGGCTCAACTTTATTTATATTAACCATTACCTCGTCTTTTTTTTCTTCTTCGACCGTTTCCGTAATTCCTACTTTATCAGGAATCAAAGAATCGAGGCCTTTCCCTAATCCTTTTCCCAAACCACCCTTTTTTACAGACATGTTATAAATCCTTTCTATTCATGACCTCTTTTGCCAATAAACGGTAGCTTTCAGCACCAGCTGATTTTTTATCATATAAATTAATTGGAAGACCATGACTTGGCGCTTCTGCGAGCTTCACATTTCTAGGAATAATTGTCTTATAAATTGTAGTATTTAGATTTTCCTTTACATTTTCAACAACCTGCATAGATAAATTTGTCCTTGCATCATACATCGTAAAAACAACACCCTCAATAATCATTTTTGGATTTAATCTCTGCTGTACAAGGTCTATTGTATGAATCAGCTGGCTCAGTCCTTCCAGTGCATAATATTCACATTGTATAGGGACAAGTATAGAGTTTGCTGTAGTCATAGCATTTAAAGTAAGCATATTCAAAGCAGGCGGACAATCTATAATAATAAAATCATAATCATCTCTTATGTAATCAATCGCATTCTTTAATAAATACTCACGATCGTTAATACCTAAAAGCTCAATTTCTGCTCCAGATAAATTCACATTTGCAGGAATTATATGCAATCCATCTATTTGTGTTTCATAAATGCATGACTTGATTGTGCATTCATCCAATAATAACTCATAAACAGTATCTTTCAATTCGCTTTTTTCCAGACCAATTCCACTCGTTGTATTACCTTGGGGATCTAAATCAATGGTGAGAACTTTTTGTCCTGATTCTGAAAGACAGGCAGACAGATTAATTGTCGTAGTAGTCTTACCTACTCCACCTTTCTGATTTGCAATTGCAATGATTCTTCCCATTCTTTTTCCTTTCTAATTCATAAAACATAGAATTAATGTTAGCAAAATAGTATTTAAACAATAATAAGTTAATTGTTAACAAAGATCAATATTCCAAAGTTTATTTTGTTATCTTTGGAGTTATCCAGACAAAATAAAAATCCTGTGCAGTCTAATTGACTTTAACAGAACGATCTTTTTTCAGTGATAAACAGCTCCATCGACTGATCAGATCAGTACAGTAATGGTGCAAATCCAGTTATGTAAAAATCGTCCAGATGGAGTATCAATCTGTTACAACAGAATCTATTATAGCACCTTCTGATTGTATTTTCTATATTTTTAAAATAAATTTTTTATTATTTTATAATGCTTCTGCAATTTAATTACATATTCTATTACGTCTTATGTATTTTTGTTTTCTATGTTTCACGTGAAACATTTGTAAATTGGAATTAAATAAGTTACTTATAAATATAAATTACAAAATCCGAAAGCAAATCATTATTTTGTATATATCATTCCATTTTAACACTCGTCACTTCAATCCAATATTAGGACAAACATCGAACACTTCGTATTTCATTGCCTGCTAAGAGCAGAAACTGCTATATAGTCTAACGATTCTACGTTATTATTTATGAAAAGTATATCTAAAACAGTTTTTTTAATATAATGAACAAAGTTTAATGTAGTACTAGAACGTGTCTAAAAAATGCTTTCCATGAGATGTACTTCACATTTGGCGGAAAATTCATTCCAAATTTATGGGGCATATCGTACTATGTTGATTGAATTTGGGGTGAATTATGTGAAATCAAAATTTATAGGAGATTTATCCCAAATGAGTGAAGCATACCCACATAGTATGATATAGCATGCTGCGTTGATCTGATGAGAAGCAAATATGCTGCAGAGTAGGTCATGCATATGACAAAAAGAATTACAAGACACGCTCTAGTGGTTTCATTATGCTAAAAATTAAAGTTTAGTGCCGAATGATTAGCGTCAGTATAAGACAAAATTTTAAAAGAGATGTGATACAATAGATTAAAATTTTAAAGAAGCAATGGAGTGAATCAGGCTGTAATGGATTTATATTTCTACGTGAATAAAGTACTAGTCATGTTTGAAAAATCATTTCTGTCAACTGCACGCCTCATTTCATGCTTATTTGAATGCCAATGTCCAAAATAATGCGGTATATCTGTCCCATATTCGTTCATCGCAGCCCACTATATCATGCCCTGCTGACACACCTCATTCAAGCCAAATTTCCCACAAATTGTGACACATATTTGACAGAAAGCATTTTAAAAACATGCCCTGGTTTTATCATCTGGTCGCTTAATTCACATGACAGCAATGTTTCACGTGAAACATTCCGTTAAAAAAATTATATAAAAAATTATGTTATTCAATAATCAGCAGCAATGTTTCACGTGAAACATTACTGCTGATTAAAACAATATAAAAATCTCAATAGATTTTACCTTCTGCAGGCAAAATATAATAAATGATAAAATCATCCAAAACAGTTCATTAGAAAAAACAAAAAACTTGACGCCAATAAAGCAGATATAATGAATTTACACCAATTTCATTCAATATATCCCGTGATCGATCATTCTGTTCTATCACATACAAATTATATACAGTTCGGAATCTTTATATACTGTCCAAATTTTTATAATAAGGATATTTTATAGCTGATATTCATTTCATAGCATATAGATTCATAATCAATATTCTACAATCAATGCACCGCACCCTACAAAGAAACTATTATATTTCAAACAAATATTCACATCTACAAAATTATTTAATTTTAAGAAATTTTTATAACATATCTTTCCCAATATAAGGTATAATATAAATATACGTTTTTTACAAGTTTATAAAAGGAGGCACATATGAATAAACCAACAAAAAAGCTCGTCACATATTCATCATTATTACTTACTGCCCTATATGCTGCAAATAAATATATCGACTCATGCATTACTCCGATTACTTCTTCCAAAAACAGCTTCACATTTGTATGGAAAGAACATCAAATCCAATATATAGAAAAAGGTGATAATAAAAATCCGCCTCTGCTGCTCATTCACAATCTGATTCCTTCATCATCCAAAGAGGAATGGTATCGTATTGACGATATACTTTCCAAAGATTTTCATGTATATGAGCTTGATCTTCTTGGCTGTGGTAATTCGGACAAACCTAACATTACTTACATCAATTATATGTATGTACAAATTATTTCTGCATTCATCAACGAGGTAATAAAAGAAAAAACAAATATATGTGCGGCAAGTTTTTCAAGTTCTATTGTACTGATGACGGCACGTTTTTACCCTGGTATTATAAATAAAATTGTGATTATCAATCCAACATCCATTGATAAACTAGTAAAACCAGCAACTTATAAAAATAAAATTGAATCCAATATATTAGAACTCCCTATTATAGGTACTTTTCTTTATAACTGCAAAATGTCTAAATCCTCTATTGAAGATTATTATAAATATATTTGCTTTTATAATGACAAAAATGTATCGTCAAAAACATTGGATATCACCTACTATAATGCTCATAACCAGCACTCTTCCGGTAAATTTTTACTCGGCAGCATAATAGGCAAATATACAAATATTAATATTATATATGCACTTAATAAAATAAATCATAACCTATATTTAATCGGTAATGGAAACTATAAATCAATTATTCAAGAATACAAGAAATATAATAAGAATATACATGCAGTCTATGTATCCAACTGCCGTCTATTGCCACAATTAGAAATACCGGAAACAATTGCTGACAAGATTAAAAGATCACTGAACTAACTTTCAAATATAAAAACGGAATTTTCAATCTGACTCTGCTATCGAGAGAGTGTTTAAAAAATCATGCCCACGATCTGCACTCCCCACTTCAAGCATCTTGGACTACTAATGTCCAAGATGATGCGGATAATTCATCCTAAATTTAATCAACATAGCCCGCTATGCCTCATAAATTTGGGATAAATTCTCCATATCATGCCCGGTGGGTACTAAGTGTAAAGCTCATCTCACAGAAAGCATTTTTCAAACACGCTCTGGCAAAATTGAAAATTCCGTAAACACTATTTATTCTATTCCATTCCTAAAGGCTGTTTCCCAGGTATCCCCGCTTTCCTGGGATATTTTTTAGAAGTCACTTCTTTATTTTCAATGATCACAATCGAACGGCTGTATTCTGTATCAGGCAGCTCGAATTTTTTTACATCTTTTAATTCTCCGCCTAATAAGCACAGCGCCTTTTTTGACTGCTCTACTTCGCTGTCAATCTCTATCGATTTATAAGCAGCAAATATTCCCCCTATTTTTACAAACGGCAGACAATACTCACTCAGACTGGCCAGGTTTGCAACTGCCCTTGATACGCACAAATCAAACTGATTGCGGTATTCTTTTTTGCGGGCAAGCTCTTCTGCCCTTCCATGCACCGCCTCTATATTTTTCAGCTGCAGCTGCCCGATCACATCATTTAAAAAATTTACCCTCTTATTTAAGGAATCAACAAGCAATACATTGATATGTGGATATAAAATCTTTAACGGAATCCCTGGAAATCCTGCTCCGGTACCGACGTCGATAAGCCGTATTATTTCACTAAACTCTACATAATTTGCTATTGAAACACTGTCAAGAAAATGTTTTTCCAATACTTCATCGAAATCAGTTATTGTCGTGAGATTCATTATTTTATTCCACTCGGTCAAAATCTCATAATAACGTATCAATTGATGTTCCATATCAGCTGTTGCGCACAGTCCGAACTGCAGCAGCTGGTTTCTAAATTTTGCTAAATTATAGCTCATAACCTGCCTCTTACTCCCCTATCATAATATAATTCCATCGACTAATACAACTCCTTGATCATCTCTTATTTTCAGCACGATCTATCTATATGCTGTTTTCATAGACACATATAATACTAATAAATTCCAATCCCCATCCTTATAATACTAATGATTTCAGAATTTCAAATCCCATTCTTTTCAAAAATCCTTTTCATGATGTTCCATAGACTCAATTAAATAACAAATGATTTTCAATATTTCAATTCTCATTCTCATAAAAACTTTATCATGCCATTTTATAGACTCATAATAACTAATGATTTTCTGAATTTCAATTCGCACTATGAATCATTATCATGCTATTTCCATTGAATCAATAATAACCATAGATTTTCTGAATTTCAATTCGCATCACGAATCACTATCATGCTATTTCCATAAACAAAAAACTAATGATTTTTTGAATTCAATTCTCATCCTTCACCATTGATCCTTTTATTATGATAATACTGCTCCAGATATACCAGCAAAACGGAAATATCTGCCGGCGACACTCCTGATATACGAGATGCCTGCCCGATAGATACCGGACGGTACAGTTTTAATTTTTGTCTGGCTTCTATTCTAAGTCCAGACACAGCCTCATAATCAAAATCTTTTTCCAGCTTCTTGTTTTCCAGCTTTTTAAAACTTTCTACCTGTTTGATCTGTCTCTTAATATACCCATCATATTTTATATTGATATTTACCTGTTCAATTACTGCATCCGGCAGCTCGGGTCTTTGGGGGTCTAAATCTCTCAGCAGATCATAATTCAGCTCCGGCCTGCGTATCAGCTCTGACAGACTAGACCCTGTATTCAAAGGAACACTTTTGTATTGTTTCAACAGCTCCTGCGTTTTTGGATTTGCCCCCACTGTCACGTGTGAAATACGCTCCAGTTCTTCCTGGATCATCTGCTTCTTTTTTTCCACCCACTCATACCGATCTCTTGAAATAAGCCCGATTTTATATCCTTTTTCTGTCAATCTAAGATCCGCATTATCCTGCCTGAGAAGAAGACGGTATTCAGCTCGAGACGTCATCATCCGATACGGTTCATGATTTTCTTTTGTCACCAGATCATCAATCAGCACACCTATATAGGATTCCGAACGATCTAGGATCAATGGCTCTCTTCCTAAGATCTCCATAGCAGCATTAATACCAGCAACCAGCCCTTGTGCAGCCGCTTCTTCGTAGCCAGAACTTCCATTAAACTGCCCTCCACTAAACAGGCCATTTATTTTTTTGAATTCGAGGCTTGGAAATAACTGATTCGGATTCATACAGTCATATTCTATCGCATAGGCATTTCTCACAATCTTCGCATTTTCCAGCCCCGGAACTGTCCGGTACATTTCATGCTGTACATCTTCCGGCAGTGAACTGGACATTCCGGCAATATACATTTCATTCGTATGAATCCCTTCCGGCTCTACAAAAAGCTGATGTCTGTCCTTATCCGGAAATTTAACTACCTTATCTTCAATCGACGGACAGTAACGCGGCCCTGTTCCTTCGATCACTCCGGCATAGATGGGTGATCTGTTCAGATTTTCACGGATGATTTTATGCGTCTGTTCATTTGTATAAGTCAGCCAGCAAGAAACCTGATCAATCTGTACATCATCAGGATTTGTCGTAAATGAAAATGGAACTATATATTCATCTCCCTTTTGCTCCTGCATTTTAGAAAAATCAATTGACCTTCTGTCTATTCTCGCCGGAGTACCCGTTTTAAATCGAAACATTTCAATTCCATGTGCTTTCAAAGAATCAGTCAGATAATTCGCTGCCATAAGCCCGTTCGGCCCTGTATGTGTAATCATCTCACCTGTCAGGCATCTTGCACGAAGATAAGTTCCCGTACATAAAACAGCTGCCTTACAATGGTACAGAGCACCTGAGGCAGTCTTGACACCCGTAATTTTCTGCATATCTCCATCAGCTTGTGTAATAATTTCCGAAACCTCTGACTGCTTAATCGTAAGATGTGCCGTACTCTGCAGCGTTCTGCGCATTTCCATACTATAATCTGATTTATCTGCCTGTGCACGCAGCGAGTGTACTGCAGGCCCTTTCGACCTGTTCAGCATTTTGGACTGGATAAAAGTCTTATCTATATTAATACCCATCTGTCCGCCCAGTGCATCAATCTCCCTGACCAAATGCCCTTTCGAGCTTCCCCCGATATTAGGATTGCACGGCATCAATGCAATGCTGTCTACACTTACCGTAAAAATAACAGTTTCCATTCCAAGCCTCGCACAGGCCAACGCCGCTTCACACCCAGCATGCCCTGCACCTACTACGACTACATCGTACTCTTCCACTAATTTATTCCTGCCTGTAAAACCAGCACACACTCCTCCCCCGCCTCCATTCTTATCAAAAGTTTCTATTGTCATACAATCTCTCACCAGCCCCTCACAATCTGCTTCAAACATTTCTCCCATTCTAAATACCTCTTATTTTCCCATGCAAAATTTCGAAAATATCTCATCTGCCAGATCATCTTCTATCGACTCTCCAATAATATTCCCGAGAGACTCATATGCATTGATCAGGTCGATCGAGTAAAAATCTTCCGGCATCTGTGCAGCTATCGACTCTCTCACCAGCCTCAGGCTCTCCATAGCATTCATCAGTTCCTTTTTATGCCGCATATTTGTAATGATTACTTCGTCATTAAAAGAAATCCTGCCATGTAAAAACATGCTGGTAATCAGATCCGACAACTCCTTAATTCCGTCTCCTTCTTTCGCAGAAATGGATATAATATGCTCTGATATATGTGTTAAATCATCCATGTTTATTTTCTGCTGCAGGTCAGATTTATTCAACAGCACAATTACATTCCTATTCTTGATCATCCGGGCAATTTCATAATCTTCTTCAGATAATTTATCTGATCCATCCGCAACATATAAAATTAAATCAGCATTTATTATATATTCTTTAGCCTTATCTACTCCAACTTTTTCTACAATATCATCTGTCTGATGAATACCGGCTGTATCGATTATATGAAGGCTGATCCCATTAAGACTGATGTGCTCTTCTATAACATCCCTCGTCGTTCCAGCAATATCCGTGACAATCGCCCGTTCTGACCCGACCAACAGATTCAGCAGAGATGATTTTCCTACATTTGGTTTTCCTACTATCACAGTATGGATACCTTCACGCAGTACCCTGCCATAGTCCGCTGTATCCAGCAGACCTTTGAGCTCTTTTTCCAGCCCTTCTACGATTTCTGATAAATGATCTTCGTATCCTTCCAGCGAATAATGCTCAGGGTCGTCAATTGCCGATTCAATAAAAGCCGTCTCATGAATAATCTTTTCCCGATATTCTCTGATTTTACTGAGCAGAGCTCCGCTCAGCTGATTTATAGAGCTTTTCCATGCAAAATCATTTTGTGAATTAATAATATCAATAACCGACTCTGCCTGAGTCAGATCCATACGGCCATTTAAAAATGCACGCTTCGTAAATTCTCCAGGTTCTGCAGGACGTGCTCCATGCCGGATCACGGTCTCCAAAATCTTCCGCATAACGAGCACTCCGCCGTGGCAGTTGATTTCTACAGTATCTTCTCTCGTATAACTATGAGGCGCCTTCATTAACATTACAAGAACCTCATCAATCATCGTACCGTCTTCTACTATAAATCCATAATGGATTGTATGAGAAGCAGAATCCTGTAAAGATTTTCCACTCTTTGCAGAAAAAACACGATCAGCAACCTCTACTGCTTCTCTACCGCTGATCCTTATAATCCCAATACCAGCACTCGCCATAGCAGTAGCAATCGCTGCAATTGTATCTATATTCATATCAAAATCATTCCTTCCACTAAGAACATAAGACTTTTACTATATATTAAATCCTGATAAGATATATTGTTTTAGATTTAAAAAGACTGTGTTCAAAATTATTTGAACACAGTCTTTTCAATTTTCGCTGCCTACATTCTATCTCAACATCGATCTCAAGATCCATCTCAATACCGATCAACTTCTGTCTCAGTACCTATCTTAATAAGAATCTCTCTGCATTAAATAACATTTATTAAATGCTAATTTCTTTTTAATGTAACAACTACATGCCTATAAGGTTCTTCACCTTCACTATGTGTTGACACAAACCGGTCATTCTGAAGTGCAGAATGAATCACACGTCTCTCAAACGGATTCATCGGCTCTAATGCGACTGGACGTTTTGTGCGCTTTACCTTATAAGATATGTTCTTTGCAAGATTTTCCAGCGTATCTTTTCTCCTTTTGCGATAGTCTTCTGTATCCAGCTTAACCTTCACATACTTATCCGACTGTTTGTTTACCGCCAGATTGGTAAGGTACTGCAGAGAATCCAGCGTCTGCCCCCGTTTGCCAATCAGAACTCCCATCTCACTGCCTTTAAATTCTACTTCAACCATGCTGCTGTCTTCATCGTATTTAGAAATAATTTCTACTTCCATATCCATTGCTTCAAAAACACGTTTCAAAAAATCCCTGACAGTGTCTTCTATAGAAAATTTCTTTCTTGCTTTTATGACTGCTGGTTTGCTGCCAAATCCTAAAAATCCTGTACTTCCTTCGTTTACCACTTCATATTCCAGCTGGCTGCTTGTAACACCGAGCTGAACTAAAGCATCTGTAATTGCATCATTGACGGTCTTTGCACTTACTTCAATAAACTCCATCACAAAACCTCTCCCTTTATTTATTATTTCTCTCGTTAAAATCCTTTACCAAATTTGCTTTTGCTGTCAAGCTGTTCGGGTTGGCTTCTTTTCTATAAGAATATGCTTTTTCTATTTTGGAATCTCTCTCTTCTTTTGTCATGGACGCAGATAACTGTACACTGCTTTTCGTATTCATGCGGGCTGCGCTGCGGATCTGATTTTCGTTAATTCCCATTTTTTCCAATTTCTTCTTGCGTTTCTCCAGATTCTGCGCGATCACATCATCCAGATCCAGATTTTGTATATGCTTATTTACAAAATACTGCTGGACACCCCTTGTCAGCGAGCTGAAGAGCCAATAAATGCCAAGACCTACCGGAACGGTAAAACATAAAAACAGAGAAAAAATCGGCATTGTATAATTCATGGCTTTCAGCTGCTTTGCCATTGCACTATTCGGATCTGTATCTGCCTGAGGCATAAGCTTAATGTTCAGCATCTGAGAAGCATAAGAAGAAATCGGCACCATCAAAGCTAAAAATACAAACAGATAGGAATGAGAGGCCATGCTGTTTGTAATAATTGCAAATGGTGAATCCGAAATATTCATTCCAAGAAAATTATTTACATGATTTAACTGTGTCTCAGTAGAATCAATCACATCAATCAGACTTGGAAATGATTCCCTTAAAGTATCCCATGCCGATGTTGACATTTTATAAACCGTATCTACGATATAGTTTTTTACTACCAGAAGATCTTCATTATGAAAATCAGCGCCCACCGAGGTCAGCTTTTCAGCTTCGACAAATTTATCCATAATATCCTGATATCCCGGCGTATTGACAATGCCTTCTACAATTCCGTCAAAAGCTGATTTTACACTTGACACATAAGCAGGTACATTATAAATCATACGGTACAGTGCCAAAAATACCGGCAGCTGTAAAAGCATAGGCAGACAAGAACCTGTCGGAGAAATGCCGTATTTCGCATATAATTCCTGCATTTCCTCATTCATTGCCATTTGGGACTGCTGATCCCTTTTGCCTTTATATTTTTCCTGGATAGCTTTCGTCTCAGGCTGCATTCTCTGCTGCAGCTTAGAAAACTTTTGTGTACGTACTGTCAATGGCAGCATACACATATAAATCAAAATCGTTAATACAATAATTGTAAGGCCGATATTCTCAATTCCAAACACATTCTGCAAAAATAGATAAATCCAATTCATTATCCAGCCTAATATTTTTGCAATCGGTCCTAAAATAGCTCCCGAATACTGTGTCAGCATGATCGTCGTCAATTGTTTACCTCCTTATGGAACAGGATCATAACCGCCCCTTGAAAAAGGATTACAGCGTAAAATCCTCCAACAGGCCAATAGCCCGCCCTTCACCGGCCCATGCTTTGCAATTGCCTCAATTGCATAATCCGAACATGACGGAATATAAGGACATTTAACTGTTTTCAATGGCGATAAGTACCTTTTATAAAATTTAATGCATAAGATCATTATTTTTTTCAATTTTATTCCATCTTCTTTTTTATTTATTTTTAGAAATATGATGAAGACCTCCAAGATGCAGCAGGGCGCTCTCCGCTTCCCAGAAAGAGATTTCCTTGGCTGACACTCTTGCGATAACTACAATGTCTAAACCACTATTAAACATGTCCTCATGTAGTCTATAGGCTTCTTTAATCAGGCGTTTGACACGGTGCCTGATAATGCTGTTGCCCACTTTCTTACTAACAGAAATTCCTATCCTATTGCGCTCAGTCCCATTTTGAAGTACATACATGACCAGATAACGGTTTGCATAGGACTTCCCTTCACAATACACTTTCTGAAAATCGATATTCTTTTTCAGTGACTCAGAAAATTTCATAAATTCCTTTCTGCAATAGATCTTGTCCAAGTCTTTAAGATAACATAACGGTTATTTTTAAGGGATTTTTTCATTGCAAGCTGCCTAAAGTTTTAAAAAATAACCGCTGTAAATAAGAAGAAAGACCACAAAAGATGTGGCCTATGCTGATAATCTCTTTCTTCCTTTTAGTCTTCTTGCAGCCAATACCTTTCTTCCGCCTGCAGTACTCATTCTCTTTCTAAATCCGTGTACCTTCGATCTATGTCTTCTATTTGGCTGATACGTCATTTTCATATCACATGCACCTCCTCTGTCAAATATTATCAAATTATTAATAATGAAAAAATACCATTAATATTATACCAAAAAAGATGCGCAAGTCAAGAAAAACATTGTTATTTATAATTTTTTTATGATTTTTCCTTACCGTATCTGAATTGTGAAAAAGTTATCCACATAAACACCGCTCCACCAGACTTATACACATATTTATCCACATAATTTTAACTAATTTTCCCCGAAGCCTTGAATTTACTAGCTTCTAACAACGTGGATAACTGTGGATAACTTTCTTTTCCCTTTGGATTATAACACCATTCCACAGTAATTATCCACCCAAAATCGGCTTTTTCCACGCTAATTTTATCTTTTTCCATATCCGCAAAACATATTATCAACACGCAGATCAACCTGTTGATTTTTTATTTACATTTGTGGAAAAGCCCTAAAAATAGATCGTTAATTATTTAACTAAAAATACCTTAAACTTTTTAATTGCTAAATCCTTCATTATAGTTTATGATAAGTAGAGTGGTTCTTTATCTGCTTTTTTATAATGTTTGAAAATAACGGAGAAAATAATATGTTAGTTGAGGAAAAATGGCAAGATATACTATTAGCAGTAAAAACAGAATATGAACTTTCCAATATTGTGTATAACTCCTGGATCAAGCCTCTGGAAATATTTCAAATTGATGATAATAAGCTATACGTCCTTGTTCCTCCAGAGCAGATTGCATTAAACTATATTTCAAAGAAATACCTGACCCCGCTCAAAATTGTAATTTTTGAAATGACAGGTGTAGATTATGATGTAGAATTCATTCTTCCAGAAGACGCAAAGAAATTAAAGCCCAAACCAGCTAAATCAATTGCTATGCAGGATGACGCTGCACCGAAAGAAAATTATGACCTTAACCCGAACTATACATTTGATACCTTTGTCGTCGGCAGCAATAATAAGCTGGCTCACACAATTTCTCTTGTAGTTGCAGAAGAGGCCGCAAATCCAGAAAAAAAATTTAATCCGCTATTTTTATGGGGAGGCGTAGGATTAGGCAAGACACATTTAATGCATTCGATTGCCCATCACATTCTGGCCAATCACCCAGAACTAAAAATACAGTATGTTACATCCGAAGCCTTTACGAACGAAGTGATTGATGCGATCCGAAACGGCAGCAACTCTCAGATCAATGCAATCCGTGACAAATATCGAAACGTAGATGTGCTTCTAATAGATGATATTCAATTTATTATAGGTAAAGACCGGACACAGGAAGAATTTTTCAATACGTTTAATGCTCTATACAATTCAGGCAAGCAGATTGTCATATCCAGTGATAAACCACCAAAAGAAATGACAACTCTTGAAGAAAGGTTCCGCTCTCGTTTCCAGTGGGGCTGTATGGCCGATATCGGATCGCCTGATTACGAGACACGTATGGCAATTCTCCGCAAAAAAAAAGAAATGGATGATTTTGAGCTTGACGATGAGATCATCAAATACATAGCAACGAATATAAAGTCCAATATCCGTGAGTTGGAGGGTGCCCTGAACCGACTGATGGCTTTTTCACGACTGACTCATGTAGATCTTACGATTGATACCGCAAAAGAGCAGCTGGAAAGCATCATTAATCCGGATTTACATAAGGAAGTAACCCCGCAGCTTATCATTGAAATAGTTGCTGAACATTTTCAGAAAACACCTGAACAGCTTATTTCAAAATCCCGCAGCAGCGACATTGTAAGGCCGCGACAGATTGCCATGTATTTATGCAAAAATATGACCGGTGCCTCACTCGCCTCAATCGGTGAAGTCTTAGGAGGCCGTGACCACTCTACAATCATTCATGGAATTGAAAAAATCGATACGGAATATAACAATAAAGAAGCTACACGCAGTTTAATTGAAACCATTCGAAAAAAAATCAACCCTAATTAGATTAAAAACGCAATAGTTATCCACATTTTATTGTGTATAATTGCCCAAAATAGTGGATAACTATTGTATTTCTTGTGAATTACACGGGATAAATCCACATTTTTCGCCAGATAATTTTTACTCAAAATAACTTGTTCAAGTTTTACACAAGTTATCGAACAGCTGTCCCTAAGTTCTTCACGTAGTTATTCCAATAATAATTGATTGATTTTTTAAGGGGTTAAAGTACTTTTACACATTTACACTGCCCCTATGATTATGATTACGAAGTAATATATATATTTATTTATATGATTCACCTTGAAAGGAGTTATACACATGAAGCTGATTTGTTCAAAAGCAAATTTGCTCTATGGAGTAAATATTGCCATAAAGGCAGTTCCTACAAGAACGACAATGCCCATTTTGGAATGTATTTTAATCGATGCCTCACAGGGCGAGATCCGGTTAATAGCAAATGATACAGAATTAGGAATAGAAACTTCAATAGAAGGTACGATTGAAGAACCAGGAATCATTGCCTTAGACGCAAAGATCTTTTCAGAAATTGTACGCAAGCTGCCTGACAGTGATATTGTAATTACATCCGATGAATCTCTCCAGACAGTTATTACATGTGAAAAAGCGAAATTTAATATTATGGGTAAATTAGGTGATGATTTTTCGTATCTGCCGTCTGTAGAAAAAAATGAACCGATCTCAATTACACAGTTTACATTAAAAGAAGTGATAAGGCAGACTATTTTTTCAATTGCAGACAATGATACTAATAAATTAATGACCGGGGAGTTATTTGAAATAAATGAAAATACGCTAAGAGTTGCTTCTTTGGACGGACATCGTATTTCACTGCGGAATATAGAACTGTCAAATACGAGTGAAAATAAAAAAGTCATCGTACCAGGCAAGACCCTGCAGGAAATCAGCAAAATACTGCCTGGCTCTGCGGAAGAATACGTAGATTTATTTATAACAGATAATCATATTACATTTGAATTTGAAAAAACGATTGTTGTATCAAGGCTGATTGACGGGGAATACTTTAAAATTGACCAGATGATTTCTTCCGCTTACGAGACAAAAGTAAAAATTAATAAGCGGGAGCTGCTGGAATGTATTGACCGTGCCACACTGCTGGTAAAGGAAGGGGACAAAAAACCGATTATTATGGATGTGGCAGACGATCATATGGAGTTAAAGATCACATCTTTTATCGGTTCAATGAATGAAGTCATTGAGATCGAAAAAGAAGGCAAGGATATGCTGATTGGATTTAATCCTAAGTTTTTCGTCGATGCGCTCCGTGTCATTGATGATGAAGAGGTAACACTGTATATGGTAAACCCAAAGGCACCGTGCTTTATCCGTGATGATGTCAATCAATATGTATATCTGATCCTCCCAGTAAATTTTAATGCAGCAGGCAGCTGAGCACTGCCGGCAGAATAGAGGAAATTATGGAAACAGTAACAATTAAAGATGAATTTATTAAACTTGGCCAGGCATTAAAGCTGGGCGGTTTGGTCGGATCTGGTGTGGAAGCAAAGATTGTTATACAAAATGGAGAAGTGACCGTAAACGGCAGCACACAGCTTCAGCGCGGCAAAAAATTACATGACGGAGATATTGTTTCATTTAACGGCGAGACAATCCAGATCACAAAATGCTGATCAGATCCATAGAATTAAAAAATTTTCGTAATTACGAAAATCTATCTATCACATTTACAGAGGGAACTAATATCCTGTTTGGAGATAATGCGCAGGGAAAGACAAACATACTTGAATCAGCCTATGTAAGTGCTACGACAAAATCACATAAAGGCAGCAAAGACAAAGATATGATCCGGTTTCATGAGGATGAATCGCATATTCGTACAATTGTAGTTAAAAATGACAAGGAATTTCAGATTGACATCCATTTGAAAAAAAATCGTACGAAAGGGATTGCGGTCAACCGGATTCCGATCAAAAAGGCTGGTTCTTTGTTTGGAATATTAAATATCGTTTTTTTTTCACCGGAGGACCTGAATATTATCAAGGACGGCCCTTCTGCGCGCAGACGTTTTCTGGATTTGGAATTATGTCAGCTGGATAAAATATATCTGTCAGACCTGACAAATTACAATAAGATTCTGAATCAGCGAAATAAACTGTTAAAAGACTTGGTTTTTCGCCCGGAATTAAAGGATACGCTTTCTGTTTGGAATATGCAGCTAATGGACTACGGAAACCGGATTATCCGGCGCAGAAACGCATTCGTAAAAGAACTGAGTGAAATTGTATGGAATATTCATAAAAAGATCTCCGGCAACCGGGAAGAGCTGAATATGGCTTATGAGCCGGATGTCAGTGAAAATGATTTTGAAGCAGAGCTGGTAAAGGCGGCTGAAAAAGATTTAAAGTACTGCCAGACATCTGTAGGGCCGCACCGGGATGACATTTCATTCAAGATCGGAGATGTGGATATTCGTAAATTTGGTTCTCAAGGACAACAGCGGACTTCGGCATTATCGCTGAAGCTATCTGAAATAGAGCTGGTAAAAAATTTGATCCATGATACACCGGTGCTTCTTTTGGATGATGTACTGTCGGAGCTTGACAGCAGCAGGCAGAATTACCTGCTTTCCAGCATTCATGACATCCAGACGATTATAACCTGTACCGGATTGGACGAATTTGTAAGAAACCGTTTCCAGCTTGACCGCGTATTTGAAGTAAGAAACGGCCATGTGGAACTGAAGGAGGAAATATAAATAACACTTATAATTGTAAATGGATTGGCATTCAGCCAGGACAGCTTTGGATGGATATGCCATGAACAGTTAATGGATCACCGAGGCAGAAGAATCAGGAGGATGACATATGGCTATTGAGAATAATTATGGCGCTGATCAGATTCAAATACTTGAAGGGCTGGAAGCGGTACGCAAAAGGCCGGGGATGTATATAGGCAGCACATCGTCGAGAGGGCTGCACCATCTTGTTTATGAAATTGTAGATAATTCAGTGGATGAAGCACTTGCTGGATATTGTAAAAATATTGAGGTTAAGATCAATCAGGATAATTCAGTGACAGTGCTGGACGACGGCAGGGGAATTCCGATCGGAATCAACCAAAAAGCCGGACTGCCTGCTGTTGAGGTTGTATTTACCGTGCTCCATGCCGGAGGAAAATTCGGCGGCGGCGGATATAAGGTATCCGGCGGCCTGCATGGTGTCGGTGCATCCGTGGTTAATGCATTGTCTGACTGGTTGGAAGTAGAGATTTACAGGGACGGTGCCGTATATAAACAGCGCTATGAGCGTGGGAAAACAGTGTATCCCCTGAAAAAAATAGATGACTGTGATCCAGAAAAAACCGGGACGAAAGTGACATTTTTACCGGACGGCTCGATCTTTGAAGATACTGTTTATGACTATGATACATTAAAGCAGCGCCTTAGGGAGACAGCTTTTTTAACCAAAGGGATACGTATTGTATTAAAAGATAAAAGAGATGACCCGGTGCGCATGCATGAATTTCATTATGCCGGCGGAATTAAAGAATTTGTCACATATCTGAACCGAAGCCAAGAAGTATTATATCCTGATGTAATATATTGTGAGGGACAGAAAGACAATGTGCTGGTAGAAGTGGCACTGCAGCATAATGATTCGTATAATGATTCAACTTATAGTTTTGTTAATAATATAATTACACCGGAAGGCGGAACACATCTGGCAGGATTTCGTAATGCTATCACAAAGACCTTTAATAATTATGCCAGATCGAACAAAATATTAAAGGACAATGATCCGGCTCTGGCCGGAGAGGATATCCGCGAAGGCCTTACGGCAATTATCAGCATAAAAATTGAAGAGCCGCAGTTTGAAGGCCAGACGAAACAGAAGCTTGGAAACAGTGAAGCAAGAGGAGCGGTTGACTCTGTAGTGAGCGAGCAGCTGACCTATTATCTGGAGCAGAATCCGCAGGTAGCCAAATCGATATGTGAAAAATCCCTGCTTGCGCAGCGGGCAAGGGATGCCGCAAGAAAGGCAAGAGATTTAACGCGCAGAAAAACTGCCCTTGAAAACACTTCCCTGCCTGGAAAGCTGGCAGACTGTTCAGATAAAAATCCGGTTAACTGTGAGATCTTTATTGTGGAGGGAGATTCCGCGGGGGGTTCTGCAAAGACAGCCAGAAGCCGGGCAACGCAGGCTATCCTTCCGCTGCGCGGCAAAATACTGAATGTAGAAAAGGCAAGGCTTGATAAAATATATGGCAATGCGGAGATTAAGGCAATGATTACCGCGTTCGGCACAGGGATTCATGATGATTTTAATATCGATAAATTAAGGTATCATAAAATTATCATTATGACCGATGCCGATGTGGACGGTGCGCATATCAGCACATTGATGCTGACATTTTTGTACCGCTTTATGCCGGAACTGATCAGGCGGGGCCATGTCTATCTGGCAACACCGCCGCTGTTTAAGGTAGAAAAGAATAAGAATGTATGGTACGCATATGACGATAAGGAACTTGACAGCATTTTAAAAGAGATAGGACGTGACGGAAATAACAAGATCCAGCGTTATAAAGGACTAGGGGAGATGGATGCCGATCAGTTGTGGGAGACGACTATGGACCCGGAGAAACGTATTTTGAAAAGGGTTATGATTGATGATGAAAATTCTTCTGGAATAGACTTGACGTTTACGACTTTAATGGGCGATAAAGTAGAGCCTAGAAGGGAATTTATTGAAGAAAATGCGCGGAAGGTTCAGAACTTGGATATTTAGGAGGTAGGTTAGATGGATGATAAGATATTTGATCAAATCCATGATGTAGATCTGAAAGAAACAATGGAATCTTCTTATATCAACTATGCTATGAGCGTGATTGCGCAGAGGGCGCTGCCGGATGTAAGGGATGGCTTAAAGCCGGTACAGCGCAGGGTCTTGTATTCGATGATCGAGCTGAACAACGGGCCAGACAAGCCGCATAGAAAGTGTGCCCGTATTGTCGGTGATACAATGGGTAAATACCACCCGCATGGCGACAGCTCGATCTACGGTGCGCTGGTAAATATGGCACAGGAATGGTCTACAAGGTATCCGCTGGTTGACGGACACGGCAACTTTGGATCTGTGGACGGTGATGGTGCCGCAGCTATGAGGTATACAGAAGCAAGGCTCAGCAAAATTTCGATGGAAATGCTTGCCGATATAGGAAAAGATACGGTTGATTTCAGGCCGAACTTTGATGAGACGGAAAAAGAGCCCGTAGTACTGCCTTCACGTTACCCAAATCTATTGGTAAACGGTACGACAGGCATCGCAGTAGGCATGGCGACAAATATACCTCCGCATAATCTGCGCGAAGTAATAAGCGCAGTAGTAAAAATTATAGACAATGAAGTGGAAAATGACCGTTCTACAAATATAGATGAATTAATGGCAATTGTAAAAGGGCCGGATTTTCCCACTGGCGGCAGTATTTTAGGTACTGCAGGCATTAATGAGGCATACCGTACCGGAAAAGGTAAGATCAGGGTACGTGCGATATCCAATATCGAACCAATGAATAACGGCAAAAACCGTATAGTAGTTACAGAACTGCCTTTTATGGTAAACAAAGCCAGGCTGATTGAAAAAATAGCAGATCTGGTACGTGATAAAAAAGTGGACGGGATTACAGACCTTAGGGACGAATCAGACAGGCAGGGCATGCGCATATGCATTGAGCTTAGAAAAGATGTCAATCCGAATATGATTTTGAATCAGCTGTATAAGCATACACAGCTGCAGGATACTTTTGGCGTTATTATGCTTGCGCTTGTCAACGACCAGCCTAAGATATTGAACTTACTTGATCTGCTTAATTATTATCTGCTGCATCAAAAAGAAGTCGTAACAAGAAGAACAAAGTATGATCTGAATAAGGCAGAAGAACGGTCACATATTTTAGAAGGACTGTTAGCCGCACTGGATCATATCGATGAAGTAATCTCTATTATCCGCGGCAGCAGGAATACGGCACAGGCAAAAGAAAAATTAATTGAACGTTTCGAGCTGAGTGATGTACAGGCGCAGGCAATTGTAGACATGCGTCTGAGGGCACTGACAGGTCTGGAACGCGAGAAGATCGAAGGAGAATATCAGGAGCTGGCAGAAAAAATCGCTTATTACAAAGCGATTCTTTCGGATGAAAAAAAATTGTTAGGAGTTATCCGTGAAGAAATACTGGTAATTTCAGAAAAATACGGTGATGATCGAAAGACAACAATCAGCTATGATGAACTGGATGTCTCCATGGCTGATATGATACCTGTGACGAATACGATTATTACAATGACAAAATTAGGCTATATCAAGCGCATGAGCATGAATAATTTCCGCAGCCAGCATCGCGGAGGGCGTGGAATCAAAGGCATGGAGACGATAGAGGATGACTATATCGAGGATCTTTTGATGACCACCTCACACCACTACCTGATGTTTTTTACAAACAAGGGCCGTGTATACCGCATGAAGGGGTATGAGATACCTGAGGCTTCGCGTACATCCAGGGGCACAGCGATTATTAATATACTCCAGCTTCTGCCGGGAGAAAAAATAACCGCCCTGATTCCTCTGCGTGAATACAATGACGACGAATATCTGTTTATGGCTACAAAGCGGGGGATTGTAAAAAAGACTCCGATATTTGAATACGCCAATATACGAAAAACAGGCCTGGCAGCGATGAATCTGCGTGAAGACGATGAATTGATCGAAGTCAAGATGACAGATAATCGCCAGGATATTATTTTAGTGACAAAATTTGGCCAGTGCATACGGTTTAATGAAAAAGATGTACGCAGTACAGGCAGAAACTCCATGGGAGTCATAGGCATGAACCTGACTGCAAACGATGAAGTGGTCGGCATGCAGCTGGATACACAAGGAGAGATGCTTCTGGCAGTATCGGAAAAAGGCATGGGCAAATGTACCATGATGGATGAATTTACAGTACAAAACCGGGGCGGCAAAGGCGTAAAATGTTATAAAATCACAGAAAAGACAGGAAACATCATAGGTGTTAAGGCAGTAAGTAAAGATAATGAAATAATGATGATCACTACAGAGGGCATTATTATCCGTATGCCTGTAAAAGGTATTTCTGTATTGTCCAGGGTGACATCCGGTGTAAAGCTGATGAACCTGGAAGCTGATGTCAAGGTTGCAAGCCTTACAAAAGTACGGGATACAGAACCAAATGATGAAGAGGACGGGGATGATGGACTAACTGTCCAGGCCTCTGAGCAGAACGGCGGGAATGCAGAATTACCAGATGAAGAACCAGCGATAGACAGCATAGGAAATGATCATCATGCAGCTGATATGCATGAAGGCCGGAGTGCAGACTCATCAGACGAAAAATCAGCTCTAGACAGCATAGGAAATGATCATGCAGCTGATATGCATGAAGGCCGTGATACAGAGTCTTCGCAGATCCGCGAGCTGCTGGAACGGGCTGAGGCAGATCAGGAAGATGAGGCAGACGAATAAAGGGGATTGCCGGATATGAGAAATATTCATACAGACGAAATTATCAAAAATATAAGCGAAATGTGCATCGAAGCTAATTTATATTTGACAAAAGATGTAAAAGAGGCTATTCATCAAGGAAAAGAAGCTGAAAAGTCACCGCTTGGCTCACGTATTTTAGGCCAGCTGGAAGAAAATATGGAAATAGCAGCTGCCAGGCAGATACCGATTTGCCAGGATACGGGCATGGCAGTTGTATTTCTTAATATCGGACAGGATGTACATATTGACGGGATTCTGCTGGAAGATGCAGTAAATGAAGGAATACGCAGAGGCTACAAAGAGGGCTATCTGCGTAAATCCGTCGTCAAAGATCCCATACTGCGTGAAAATACAAATGATAATACACCAGGCATTATCCATTACCAGATTGTGCCTGGATCACAAATCGAAATAACTGTAGCTCCAAAAGGATTCGGGAGTGAAAATATGAGCAGGGTCTTTATGCTGAAGCCAGCAGACGGCATTGAAGGAGTAAAAGAAGCAATTATCAGTGCAGTAAAAGATGCCGGGCCGAATGCGTGTCCGCCTATGGTGATCGGAGTCGGAGTCGGCGGAGATTTTGAAAAATGCGCGCTGATGGCAAAGCAGGCATTGACGCGGGATTTAAATGAACGCTCTAGAATACCTTATGTGAAAGAACTTGAACTGGAAATGCTTGACCGGATCAACTGTCTGGGCATTGGACCTGGAGGGCTGGGAGGAACTGTAACCGCACTGGGCGTTAATATTGACGTATACCCGACTCATATAGCCGGGCTGCCTGTGGCTGTCAATATATGCTGCCATGTGTCCAGACATGTGAAAAGAATTTTATAAAAAAATTGTGAAAAGGATGTATAGGAACTGAGATTATGGAGAAACATATTCATACACCAATAACGCAGGAGGTTACAAGTGAATTAAAGTCCGGGGACTATGTGTATCTGACCGGGACAATTTATACTGCCAGGGATGCAGCTCATAAACGTATGATAGAAGCATTAGACCGCGGGGAAACACTGCCGGTTGATATTGAAAATTCTGTTATATATTATATGGGGCCGTCACCGGCACGTGAAGGGCAGGTGATAGGCTCTGCAGGCCCTACGACAGCCAGCCGTATGGATAAATATGCGCCGAGACTGTTAGATCTCGGAGAAAAAGCTATGATCGGTAAGGGAAAACGGTCAAAAGAGGTTATAGATGCCATAGTAAGAAACAGTGCCGTATATCTGGCAGCTGTAGGCGGAGCCGGAGCATTGATATCGGAATGCATTAAGAGCTCCGAAGTCATTTGTTATGAAGATCTTGGGACAGAGGCAGTGAGAAGGCTGGAAGTAGAAAAATTTCCTATGATCGTTGTAATTGATACAGAAGGAAATAACCTATATGATACAGCTTTAAAGGAATATGAAAAAAAATAAAAAAATTTGAAAAAAGATATTGACAAATTATCCAAATACATGTAGAATTACTTTTGCGTTACGGCGATTGTACTTGAAATTAAAGTAAAGCGTCTGGAGAAGTACTCAAGTGGCCGAAGAGGTGCCCCTGCTAAGGGTATAGGTCGGGTAACCGGCGCGAGGGTTCAAATCCCTCCTTCTCCGTTTTGTTTTGAAGCAAGAAGGTTCTTGAAAATTCAAAACAAAAAATAAAAAAGTGTTGACAGCAGAATGAAAATGTGGTAAATTATAACAGCTGTAAAAAGTCGAAGAAAGTTGAAAAAGAGTTATAAAAAAGAAATAAAAAAATTAAAAAACTTCTTGACAAAGCAAAAACAGTGTGATAAGATATCAGAGT
>CAJUHV010000019.1 GCA_910586445.1 uncultured Eubacterium sp. | reverse complement strand
AGTCCCGCATAAATCAAGGGGCTGCGCGTTTTTTTATGTATAACAATATTATTACAAATGTTATGTTAAGACAGAAACAGTAAAAATATAGATAAGCATATCAGAAGGGGGCCGGTGTATGCGGGATTTAGATTATGGCAAAATCGGAATGAGAATCCGGCAGGCTAGAAAGGTAAAAAAGCTGACACAGGGCGAGCTTGCGCAGAAATGCGGGATCAGTATGTCATTTTTAGGGCATATAGAACGAGGAACAAAGATCATGAGTCTGGATACGTTTGTGAATCTGTGTGAAGCGCTGGATGCGGACGCGGGTGAATTTCTCTGGGGACAGGCACGTCCGTCGGATTCGCGTCTTGGGTATACATGGAAACAGATGGGACAGAAGGAGCAGGACTGCTATTCTATGTATATCAAGATTATGCAGTCTGTTGCGGAGATTATGAGTGAAACGTGAGAGGGGTCTGCATGGATGCCCCATTTTTTAGCATTATTGTAGCGGTGTATAACGTAGCGCCGTATTTAAAAGCATGTGTAAGAAGCATTCTTGCGCAGCCTGTAAAAAATTATGAAGTGATCCTGGTGGACGACGGATCGACGGACGGCAGCGGGGCAGTCTGCGATGTGTTTGCAAAAAAGGCCGGACGGCGGGTAAGCGTGATCCATAAAGAAAACGGCGGTCTGTCTTCTGCACGCAATGCAGGGATACGTAAAGCTCTGGGTACATACATTCTGTTTGTAGACGGTGATGATTTTATTGAGCCGGGTTCCCTGGAAAAGATCCGGCGGAGCATTCAAGACTGCGGAATGCCGGATGTGATGTTTTTAGAAGGCAGAAAGATCTTTCCAGAAAGCAGGGCGACGAATCTGGCCAAAGCGACGGCTTTAGCCGCATTTCGAAAAGACAGAAGGATTATTAGAAAAAGCAGGGCATTGAATCTGACCATGGCGTCGGCTCCGATGGAAAGCGGGATCAGCAGCGCAGTATGCGGGCTTGGGCGGGGTGAGATATGCGCGTATCTTGCAGCTCTGCCCAAATTTCCGGCAAGCGCCTGTACGAAAGCGGTGCGGCGCAGGATGTTTGCTGATGGAAAGCTGTTTTTTAGGGAGCATCTGCTATGTGAGGATCTGGAATGGAGCCCGAGGCTGTTTCTGCGCATGGCCTCGGCCGGGTACTGTGGCAGTAATTATTACTGCTACCGCCAGGGCAGGCAGGGTTCGATTTCAAATACGGACTGCGAAAAAAAGGCTGTGGATGTGTTAACGATTATAGAAAGATGGAACCGTTATGCGCAAAGGACGGCGGATGAGCAGCGGCGGCAGATGATCTGCAGCCTGATGGAATATACATTCCGGCATCTTCTGCTGAATGATAGCAGTGTCAGCCGCGCGCACCGTGGGGCATACCACAGGCGGGTTAAGAAAAATGCCTGGATGCTGCATACGAGAAAGGATGCTGCCAGCAGGCTGATCGCATGCAGCTATGATCTTATGGGAATCTGCCTGACTGGAAAACTGTTGAAAATTTATTTAAGATGCCGGGAATGGAGTGTTTTATGGCTGAAAAAATATTATCAATAATCATCCCGATGTATCAGGCCGAGAGGTTTATTGCGAAATGTCTGGATTCGCTTTTGACAGATCAGCGGTGCCTGACATATCTGGAGATTCTTATTGTCAATGATGGATCGCGGGACCGGTCAGGAAAGATTGCGGCAGGATACAGGGAAAAATATCCAGACAGTATCCGGCTGATAGAAAAAGAAAATGGTGGGCACGGCTCGGCGGTGAATGCCGGGGTGGAACAATGCAGCGGGAAATATTTTAAGGTTCTTGACGCGGATGACTGGGTAAGCCCTGGGGGCCTGAAGGCTGTGACAGAGAAGCTTCTGGTTATGGAAGAAGCGGATATGGTGCTGGCGGGCTTTACGATTTATGACATGAATACAAAAAAAGTCCGGCACATCCGCAGCAGGCAGAAGCAGGGCCTGCGTTATCTGCAGATGGAGGAGCTGACAGCGGACTGGGACTGCTATAAGGGGCTGCTGTCTTTACACGGGGTGATTTACCGGACGGATTTTTATCGTATGGCAGGCTATAGGCTGCCGGAAGGCGTGTACTATGATGACGCGTATTTTATAGCGTCATTTGCAGGCTTTGCCAGACGTATCTGCGTGATGAAGGATTGTCTGTATGTATACAGGGTAGGATGTGAGTCGCAGAGCACGTCAAACCAAAACCGCCAGAAGTGCATACGCCAGATGGAGCACGTCCTGCTTTCGATGATCCGTATAGAGGATGATTTGGAAAGACGTGGTGCAGACATGCTTTTCTGGCGCTTTCGCGTATGCAGCTGCCTGGCTGACTATTTTGTCACTGTGTTCCTGCGTTTTTCAGACAGAAAGGCGGGACGCAGGGCGGGCAGGCGGTTTTATCGGAAGGTGCGCCAAAAAAGCAGGAGGCTTTGGAAGGCTGTACGCAGCAGGTATCTGATTTTATATATGATGGGGCTGCTGCATATGGATGAATGTTTATTTCTAAAATTATTAGAGCTGCGCTCGCTGAAAAACAGGAAAGGGATCTGTCATGTTAAAAGGCGTGAAGATTGAAAAATACAATTTTACACAAGGATGCATTGCGGTACTTATTCTTTATTTTCTGTCTGCGGGCGTGTTTTATTATGCCGCGGGTGAACAGCTGTATATCAGGGAGTCTAAAAATGAGATTATAAGCGTTCAAGGAGACAGTATGACACCGGAAATTATACGCGGCTGCAGCGTCCGGCAGGATTTTGTGTGCAGGATGGACGGTATTACGCGCTTTGAGGTCTGGGGGTCTGCATCCTCGGGGGAAGATATGGGTGTGATTGAGCTGACACTGTTTGACCAGACTGCGGATAAGCAGCTTTATCACAGTATTGTGCCGGCAGCAGATTTTGTGGCCGGACAGGCTTTTAGCGGAGCATTGGAGCAGGAGGCGTTCGGCGTACGCGGGCATGCTGTGTCTCTGGTGCTGGCTTCTCCGGATGGAGAGTCCGGGAGTACGGCAGCCTTTGGATATACACAGTCCGGGCAGATGGAAGAGGGGCAGCTTTACATAAAGGAAGAGGCGGTTTTGGGCACGCTGTGTTTTTCTGTGTATGGAACGGACAATGTATGGACTGGGCCGCATTACTGGAAGATTGTTATTCCGACAGGACTGCTGCTCGCGCTGTACTGCATGGTGCTGATCTGGAAAAAGAAGCACGGAAAAAAGAGCCTGATTATTACGGCGTGCACCTTATTAAAGAGATACAGTTTCCTGATCCGCCAGCTGGTGTCCAGAGATTTTAAGATCAAATATAAGCGGTCTGTGCTGGGTGTCATGTGGAGTTTTTTTAATCCGCTCCTTACAATGGGCGTACAGTATATCGTGTTTTCCAAGCTGTTTCAGCGCGGAGTCGTCAACTACCCTGTGTATCTGCTCTCAGGCGTTGTGCTGTTCAACTTTTTTTCGGAATCGAGCAATGTTGCGATGTATGCGATCACAGGCAATGCGAATCTGATTAAAAAGGTATATGTTCCAAAATATATTTATCCTTTGTCAAAAGTATTGTCTACACTTGTAAACCTTGTGATTGCAATGATTCCGATGATTCTGATGACCGTTGGCACAGGCATCCATATCACAAAGGCCTGGCTGCTTATACCATTTGTGCTGATATGCCTGCTGCTGTTCTGCCTGGGCGTGTCTTTGATGCTGTCGGCATTCCTTGTGTTTTTCAGAGATATACAGTTTATCTGGTCTGTATTTCTCACAGCGATGAATTATATTACACCGATATTTTACCCGGAATCTATTCTGCCGGAGCCAATGCTGCATCTTGTGAAATTAAATCCTATGTATAATTATATCGATTTTTTCAGAACGATTGTGATAGATGGGATTTCACCGGAACCTAGGAGCTATGCTCTGTGCTTTGCAATATCGGTAATTTTTTTGACCATAGGTGTCCTGATCTTTCGAAAAATGCAGGACCGGTTTGTATTTGCGATATAGGGCGGTGTGAAAATGCAGGATAATGTGCAAGATAACATGATTGGTAATGTGCAGGATAATGTGCAGGATAATGCGATAGAGGTCAGCGATGTTTCTTTGAAATTTAAAATGGCAAATGACAGGATCAATACGATAAAGGAATTTACCGTAGCGCTGTTAAGACGAAAGCTGCACTATCAGGAATTCTGGGCGCTTCGGGATGTCAGTTTTTCTATAAAAAAAGGTACGGTGCTTGGGATCATCGGAGAAAACGGGGCAGGAAAAAGCACGCTGCTGAAGGTCATATCAGGGATTATGAAGCCTACAGTCGGGAAAGTGCAGGTCAATGGTAATGTCGTGCCTATGCTGGAGCTTGGATCGGGGTTTGACCATGATCTTTCGGGCCGGGAAAACATATTTTTAAACGGTTCGATTTTAGGCTATTCAGAGGCTTTTTTGATAGAAAAATATGATGAGATTGTAGCGTTTTCTGAAATCAGCCAGTTTTTGGAAATGCCGCTGCGCAATTATTCTTCTGGAATGATCATGAGGCTGGCATTTTCAATCGCGACAGTCGTAAATCCAGAGATTCTGATTGTGGATGAGATTCTTTCTGTCGGGGATGCAGGATTTCAGGAAAAGAGCCATCAAAGAATGATGCAGCTGATGAGCGGAGGAACCACAGTCTTATTTGTTTCGCACAATCTGGCACAGATCCGCAGGATGTGTAATAAAGTACTGTGGATTGATCACGGGAAGATGGTCGGATTTGGAGATACAAAAGAGCTGTGTGACCGTTATGAAGGCGTGTAGAAGCTGCGGCATTGCTTAGAAGCCGCGATAAAAACTGCTGCGCAGACCGGTGCAGCAGCGCTTGTGAGCCGGTGTAATTGGTAAATTTTACTGCCCGTCAGTATAGAATAAGGAGTAAGCGTTAAGATGACAGGAGATTTTGGCGGAAAGCTGATGAAATATATAAAACGTTGGCTGCCCTATGCCCCGGCACCTGTTTATGCAGTTTGTGAGTGGGTGCATTTGTATAAAGAGCGGCGGGAAAAGGGAGAAGATTCGACATTATGCAGGCGGGAAAAAAGCAGAAAGGTGCACTGTCTGGGGGATAAAGATCCAGATAAGACTTACTATGTAATCGCTTTAGATGAACAGGAAACGGGGATTGCCTCTATGATGATCTATCTGCTTGGACATTTTAAATATGCAGATAAAATGCATTATATTCCTGTCATCGATTCTACACTGTACCGTCCATGGCTGTGGGGAGGGCCGGACGAAGAAGTGGCACAGTGTCCGTGGAGAAAAGGGCTGCCGTGGGAGATGAAGGAGCGCTGGCTCTTTTACTTTAAGCAGCCGGCCGGCGTTACGATGCAGGATATTCAAGACTGCAAAAATGTTGTGTTTGCAAGCCCGCGGGCAGTGGATACCCCGTGTCATCCTATGCGGGAGATTGAAATGCTCAAAAAGCGGTATATGAGAAAATGGAATCCGCTGCTGAAAAAGTACGTGATATTTGAAGATGACACTGCGCAGTATATCGAGCAGCAAACGTGTAATATTTTTCGGGAAGGAAGAAGGGTATTAGGCGTTTCTGTTCGGATGGGATATGTGCAGGGCATGAAATTAAAAGAAAAGCATTATCAGTATCATAACCGCCAGCCGGATTCGATCGATATTTTTATCCATGATCTGGAAAGATTCCGGCTGCTGTGGAAGTGTGACTATATTTTTTTATCTACAGATGATACAGGCAGTGCGGATGATTTGAAAAAGCATTTTGGCGGCACGCTTCTTATGCTGGACCGGATGCGCACAAGGATTACGGAAAACGGCGTATTCAGCAGCAATCCGCTGCTGGATGTGTCAATATCGTCAAACAGGGCTTATCTGGCAGAGCTGGTCATTCTGTCGAAATGCCAGTGCTACCTTGGATGCAGAAACGGCGGATGCAGCATTGTGAACGTAATGAATAACGGCAGGTTTGAACACAAATATATCTATGCGATGGGAAAATTGGAAGATGTCTGACCGCAGCGGGCGGTGGTCAGGGCAGGCCGGCCTGTCAGGAATATTTTGTTACTATTCACAGCCGATTTACGCTTGACAAGATCTCAAGATATGAGGCTGTAAATAGTAACTTCGCAGGCTCATTTGAAGAATTTGCCTTGCAAATTGGAGCCTGCTCACACCTGAATCAGCCTGATAGCCTCTTGAACAGCGGGGTGTTCAGGAGACTGTGAATAGTAACAATATTTTACATATTGGAGGAATTTATGAAGGTTGTAATTCTTGCCGGCGGATTTGGTACGCGGATCAGCGAAGAGAGCCATCTCAAACCAAAGCCGATGATAGAAATCGGAGATGCGCCGATCTTATGGCATATCATGAAATATTATTCGTCTTATGGATTTCACGAATTTATTATCTGCTGCGGCTACAAGGGATATGTGATCAAAGAGTATTTTGCAGATTATTATCTGCACCGCAGCGACGTTACATTTGATTTTTCAAAAGAGAATAAAATGGTAGTCCACAACAATGTGGCAGAGCCGTGGAAGGTGACAGTCGTGGATACCGGGCTGCGGACAATGACCGGAGGACGGTTAAAACGTATCAGAGAGTATGTCGGCGGGGAGACCTTTATGATGACATATGGGGACGGACTGTCAAA
Source organism: uncultured Eubacterium sp. (assembly GCA_910586445.1). Taxonomy (GTDB): domain Bacteria; phylum Bacillota; class Clostridia; order Lachnospirales; family Lachnospiraceae; genus Eubacterium_J. The sequence goes on along the minus strand of CAJUHV010000019.1, from coordinate 50,276 downwards.
TATAGATTTAATAAAGCTGCTGGAATTTCACAGACAGCATAAAAAATCCGCCACAATCACAGCCATACAGCCAGGAGGCAGGTTTGGTGTTCTGGATATCGATGACGGGCAGAATGTCCGCAGATTCCGGGAAAAGGCGCTGCAGGACGGCGGCTGGATCAATGCCGGATTTATGGTGCTGGAGCCGGATGTGTTTGATTATATCGCAGGCGATGATACTTTTTTCGAACGGGAGCCGATGGAAAATCTGGCCAGGGACGGGAAACTGGCGGCATATCTGCATGAAGGATTCTGGAAGTGCATGGATACGCTGCGGGATAAGGAAACACTGGATTATCTATGGGAAAGCAGGCAGGCACAGTGGAAACGCTGGTAGGGGAGCTGCCGGCTGTTTGAAATGTATAAAAAGATTCTGGAAGTGCATGGATACGCTGCGGGATAAGGAAACACTGGATTATTTATGGGAAAGCAGGCAGGCACAGTGGAAACGCTGGCAGGGGAGCTGCCGGCTGTTTGAAATGTATAAAAAAACTGCAGGCAGCAGATTGTTCTGCCGGGAAGGAAAAATAGAACGATGATTACACAACAATTAAAAAAAGATCTTGAGCATACTTATGAAAGTCTGACAAAACAGGAGCGGGAAAGACTGGAAAACGCCTGTATCGTGATAACCGGATGTGCGGGCTTTATTGGATTTTATCTGGTACATTTTTTGTATCAGTACCGGGAAACACTGCATTTAAAACAGGTCGTATGTCTGGATAATTTTATGCTGGGATATCCGCAGTGGCTGGATGAGATTGAAAAAGACCCGCGCTTTACTGTAAAAAAATTTGATATTATTCACGATCAGATCGCTGAGATTCCGGCTGCAAACGAGGCAGATTATGTAGTGCATATGGCGTCCATTGCGTCTCCGATGTTTTACAGAAAGTATCCGATCCAGACGCTGGAGGCAAATATCTGGGGGCTGCGGGGACTGCTGGAATACTATAAAAACAGGTCGCTGAAAGGATTTTTATTCTTTTCCTCAAGTGAGATTTACGGCGATCCTGCACCCGAAGCAGTGCCGACAGCGGAAGAATATCACGGGGATGTCAGCTGTACCGGGCCGAGGGCCTGTTATGATGAGTCCAAGCGTTTTGGTGAGACGATGTGCATGCTGTTTGCCAAAGAATACGGCCTGCCGATCGGCGTTGTGCGTCCGTTTAACAATTACGGGCCGGGCATGAAGATCAATGACAAGCGTGTACCGGCTGACTTTGCCAAAAATATTGTGGAAGGCACAGATATCCGGATTCTGTCAAATGGAAGTCCGAGCAGGACATTCTGCTATATAGCGGATGCAGCTGCCGGATATTTGAAAATACTGCTGCATGGGACATATGATTATTTTAACATCGGAATCCATCAGCCGGAAATATCGATTGCGCGGCTGGCGGAGATTTACAAGGAAAAAGGAGAAAGCATCTTTGGGTATCGCGGCACCGTCACATATGCCGTATCAGAAGATAAAGATTATCTGACAAACAATCCGCAGAGAAGATGCCCGGATATCAGCAAGGCGGAGAAAATACTCGGCTATCAGCCGTCCATCAGCGTAGAAGAAGGAGTCCAGAGGTTTTTACAGTTTATCAAAGAAAGCGAAAAGGAGAATCTGATATGGTGACAGTATTTGGCCTGGGATTTGTAGGGCTGACCACCGCGCTGGGGTTTGCCCATATGGGGTATCAGGTGTACGGCGTCGACGTGGATGAGGAACGCAAAAAAACACTGCGGGAAGGCAGGCTGCCGTTTTTAGAGCCGCATATGGAAGAAGTGCTTAAAAAGCATATTGGAAAAGAATTTGTGATTACAGAAGATACGGCAGGGGCGGTCGCAGACAGCGAGTACATATTTTACTGTGTGGGCACACCGTATGGAGCGTGCGGCAGCGCAGATCTGACGTATCTGTTTGCTGCGATCGATGAGACGCTCAGGGCGGCATGTGATGATAAATTCCGCGTCCTTGTTACGAAATCCACGATTCCGCCATCTACGACCGCAGAAAAAATAGAACCGTACGTGCGCAGAATGGGGGCCTCCAAAGAACAGATCGGCGTGGCCAACAATCCAGAATTCCTGCGAGAGGGACACTGCTGGGAGGATTTTATCGGTGCAGACAGGATTGTGCTGGGCATAAATGATACGCAGTCTAAGGAAATGCTGACCCGGCTGTATCAGCCGATGGGAATTCCGATTTTTACCGTATCGCATTCTACAGGTGAATTTATCAAATATCTGTCCAATACGCTGCTTGCAACGATGATCAGCTATTCCAATGAAATGTCACAGGTAGCGGATGTGATCGGCGGTATCGATGTGGCAGATGCCTTTCATATCCTGCATATGGACAAGCGGTGGGGCGGCTGTGGCATGTCAAGCTATGTCTATCCCGGGTGCGGATATGGCGGCTACTGCCTTCCAAAAGATACATGTGCGCTGTTTGCGCAGTCAGAAGCAAAAGGATATGAGCCGCAGATTTTAAAACAGGTTATCCAGGTAAATGAAAAAAGACCGGCTGCGGTGGCGCGAAAGATTGCCGGCGGGCTGGAGATGGATGCTGTGATCGGCATTCTGGGGCTGTCATTTAAGCCGGAATCGGATGACGTGCGGGACACCCCGGCTTATAAAATCATACAGGAGCTGGCGGAGCTTGGATACCACAAAATCGCAGCATATGATCCCGCTGCGGTGGAGGAGTTTCAAAAGCATTATCCGGGTCTGGAAGTCGATTATATGGATAGTGCAGCGCAGGTATATGAGGCTGCAGATGTGGTCGCAGTGGTGACGGCATGGGAAGAGTTTTTAAAGGTGCCGGATATGGGCCGGAAAAAAGTGATTGACTGCAGATATATGTATTCTGAGCTGGATTGTGCCGGGATATCTTAATAAGAAATGTAAGGTAATCAGAGATCCTTATGCTGGGATGTTTCGATGAAAAATATAAAATGATCAAAGATCCTTATGCTGGATATCTTAATTAAGAAACGTAAGGAAAACAGAGATCGCTATGTTGGAATAATATAATAAAAGATGAAAGGAAATCAGAGATTATTATGTTGAGATACCTTAATTAAGAAACGTAAGGAAAACAGAGATTCTCATGTTGAGATATCTTAATAAGAAACGTGAGATGGTCAAAGATCATTATGTCGGTAAATTTTAGTGAAAAATATAGGATAATAAAAGATTACCATGTTGGGACAACATAATTAGAAATGCAGGTCGATGAAAGATTGTCATGCCGGAATAACATAATGAGAAATGTAAAGTGATCAGGGATCATTATACTGGAGGAAAAAATTGGATAAGAAGCAGATATTAGATTTGGTAAAAAAGTACTATCAACAAGAGCATAAGCAAAAAGCATACGAACCGGGCGACCGCATTAATTATGCCGGGCGCGTCTATGATGAAGAAGAATTATGCTGCCTTACGGATGCAGCGCTGGATTTCTGGCTGACCGCAGGCAGGTATACAGATGAATTTGAACGGGGGCTTGCGGCATATCTAGGCGTGCCGTATGCGTCGGCAGTGAATTCGGGATCTTCTGCAAATCTGCTGGCAGTGGCAGCGCTGACTTCTCCGCTGCTTGGAGAGCGCAGGCTGAAAAAAGGCGATGAAGTGATTACAGTTGCAGCAGCATTTCCGACGACGGTAGCGCCGATTATTCAGTGCGGGGCCGTGCCAGTATTTATAGATATCGACATACCATCCTACAATGCGGATGTGTCCCTGCTTGAGCAGGCATATTCTGATAAGACAAAAGCGGTATTTCTGGCACACAGCCTTGGAAATATTTTTGACCTAAAAGCGGTAAAGGCATTTTGTGAAAAACATAACCTCTGGCTGATTGAAGATAACTGTGACGCGCTGGGCGGTACATATGAGATGGAGGGCAGGACATATCTGACCGGGACAGTCGGAGATGTCGGCTCGTCCAGCTTTTATCCGGCCCATCAGATGACAATGGGGGAAGGCGGAGCAGTGTATACATCAAATCCGCTGATTCATAAGGCAGTCCGCTCTATGCGCGACTGGGGCAGGGAATGCGTATGCAGCGGCGGGCAGGACAACCTGTGCGGACATCGTTTCGACGGACAGTTCGGCACCCTGCCGCAGGGATATGACCATAAATATGTCTATTCGCATCTCGGTTACAATTTAAAGGTAACAGACCTGCAGGCAGCGATCGGAGCAGCCCAGCTGAAAAAGCTGCCGGATTTTGTAAAAAAACGGCAGGAAAACTGGGATTACCTGCGGGAGAGGCTGGACGATCTGTCGGATGTGATCATACTTCCTGAGAAAGCAGAAGGCTCTCATCCGTGCTGGTTTGGATTTATTATTTCAGTTAAAGAAACATCTAAAGAAACATGTAAAAACAAACGCTCAGAGGTGACGGCTTATCTGGAAAGCCACAATATACAGACAAGAAATCTGTTTGCCGGCAATATACTGCGTCATCCGTGTTTTGAGATGTATCAGGAAGGCGTGGATTACCGGGTGGCAGGCAGCCTGGAGCGGACGGATTTTGCCATGCATAACAGCTTCTGGGTAGGCGTTTATCCGGGCATGACGCAGCCGATGCTGGATGAGATGGTGAAACGGATACATGAGGCGGTATGAACACAGAGGAAACCGTAATAATCATGGAAGTAAATGAAGCAGGGCGAATATAACCAAAAGCAGATGAAATATAAAAGCAGCAAGGTGAATGCAATACCAAAAAAGCAGATGAAACATAAAAGCAATAAAGCGAATGAAGCAGTAAGAAAACAATAAAAAGCAGATGAAACATAAAAACAGCAAAGCGAGTAAAGCAGCATGAAAGCAGCAAAAGCAAATAAGCTGCGTAAAATACTGGAAAATGAAAAATAAAAAACACAAAAAGAAAATGAATTGAGGGAAAAATGATCAAAGGAGTAACCATATTTGACTGTTCGCTGCGGGAAATCGGATATCAGACAGGGTGGAATTTTTCGGACCGGACAGTCAGGGACATTTATAATTTTGCACAAAATCGGGGAATTGATTATGTAGAGCTGGGATTTTTTCATAATGAAGAAGCAGATCCAAACCGGGGAAAGTACCGTTACTGCAGTACGCGCAATGAGGAAATCCGGCAGGTATTCCGTTCTACCAAAAACATTACAAAGCTGTCAGCAATGCGTGATATCCAAAGGCCGCTCTCGCAGCTGATTCCGGCAAAAGAAAGCATTATCGATACGGTGCGCATTTTAACACGTTCGCCAGAGACAGATCTGGACGTGCTTGACCGGTATCTGACAGAGGCTCTGGAGCTTGGCTATGAGGTGTTTTTAAACTTTACAAGCGCAGGGCACAATACGATCGAAACAAATATCCGGTTTGCAGAGTTTGCAAAGGCAAAGGGCGCACATGCGCTGGAGTTTGCGGATACGGAAAGCGTGATGACTGAAGACTATGTGAGGGATACCATTCGGGAATGCCACAAAGTAGGTGTAAAAATGGGCTGTCATTTTCATGACCGCAACGGTACAGCCGAAGCGCTGGCAGAAACAGCGCTGGCAGAAGGCGCGGACTATATGGATGTCACGCATATCGGACTGGGCGGGAAGTGGCGCGACGGCAATCTGACGATGGAGTATCTGCTGCGCACTCTGGCTGTAAACGGCGGTTATGAAGCTACGATTGTGAAAAATGAAATTATTGAAGACCTGATTAAATATCATGAGTACAGTGCTGCAGAGTAGAAGCTGTGAATGAAATGCGCCAGAGAATAGCGTCCAACGGCAGAATACAAAGAGCCGCGGCAGATCACAAAGTACAAAGCAGATGTATAGAAGCTGACAGCGGATCACAAGGAAAAGCAGAACGCAAAATACGAAGCAGATGATAGAAGCTGACAGCAGAACACAAGGTGTGGAGCAGAGCATAAAAGCAGGCAGCAGAACACAGAGTGTGGAGCAGAGCATAGAGATCAACAGCAGAACACAGAATGTGGAGCAGAGCATAAAAGCAGGCAGCAGAACACAGAGTGTGGAGCAGAGCAGCGGATAAAAGCTGACAGCAGATAATAGAGGACAAAAAATGAAAATATCGGATTATATTATGAATTTTATAGCGGGGCTTGGCGTCAGGCATGTGTTCTGCGTAACGGGCGGCGGTGCCATGCATTTAAATGATTCGCTGGGTACACACAAGCATCTGGAAGGAATTTTTATGCTGCATGAACAGGGTGCCGCCATAGCAGCAGAGGCATATGCCAGAATCCGGGAAGGCTATGGCGTATGTCTGGTGACAAGCGGCCCTGGCGGAACCAATGCCCTGACGGGTCTGGCAGGGGCCTATATGGACTCTATTCCGGTCATTTTTATATCCGGTCAGGTAAAGCGTGAGGATCTGCGGGACAGCCAGAACGTCCGCCAGTTCGGCATACAGGAAGTAGATATTCTGTCTATGGCACGTTCATATACAAAATATGCGGTACAGATCAAAGATCCGCAGCAGATCCGTTATGAATGCGAGAAAGCGGCGGCAGTCGCAGTTCATGGCAGGCCGGGGCCGGTATGGCTGGATATCCCTCTGGATATTCAGGCAATGCAGGTCTGCCCGGAGGAATTAAGAGGATATGACAATTCCGTACTTCCTGCGTATCCGGCGAAAGAAGAGGCAGCTGCAGAAACAATCAATCTGCTCAACCAGTCCAGACGCCCGGTAGTGCTTCTTGGTCACGGCATACGCCTGAGCCATGCCGCAGGGCAGGCAGTGGAACTGTGTGAGCAGATGGGGATACCAGTACTCGTATCCTGGAATGGTGTAGATCTGATTGAGGAAGAGCACCCGTTATATTACGGCAGGCCGGGAACCGTAGGGCATAGGGCGGCAAATCTAATTTTACAAAAGGCAGATTTTGTACTGACGATCGGCAGCAGGCTGAATCTGCTGAGCACCGGGTACTGCTACGAGGGATTTTTGAGAAACGCAAAGCATGTAATGGTAGATATCGATGAGCATGAGATGGAGAAAAAAAGCGTACATCCATATCTGAAGATTGCCTGTGATGCCGGTGATTTTATCAAAAAAATGCTGAAAATGCTGCGCACGCAGGCCGGCATAACAGATACGGACAGGGCAGAATGGCTGCGCTGCTGTGACAGGCTGTGGAAAGACTATCCGGTATTTATCCCGCAGCAGGCTGCCGGAGACGGCTATGTCAGCAGCTATCATCTGGTACATGAGCTGTCAGGGCTTATGACAGGCGAGGATCTATATCAGTTTACCAGCTCTGGGACAACGGTAGATATTGCGATGAAAGCGTTTCGCATTAAGCGCGGACAGCGTGCATTTTTGACAAAGGGACTGGCAGCAATGGGATATGACATACCATCATGTGTAGGCAGCTGCATAGCTTCTGGCAGAAGGAGGACTGTCTGCGTGACCGGGGACGGCAGCGCGGCAATGAATATGCAGGAGCTGGAAGTGATTCACAGGCTGCGCCTGCCGGTAAAAATATTTGTTGCCGTAAATCAGGGCTACGGCATGATCTATGGAACGCAGCAGGGAAATTTTGACGGAAGGCTGATCGGAAGCACAAAAGAATCCGGCCTGACTCTTCCAGACATGAAGAGGGTAGCCGAGGCACTCGGCATAAAAGGCATGCATATTCAAAACGAAGACAGGCTGCGGCAGCAGATACAGGAAGTATTAGATTATGATGGCCCGGTCGTCTGTACCTATCACGCAGACCTTGCACAAAAAATACTGCCGAGGCAGGCAAATTATATGCGGGAGGACGGGCAGATGGCCAGCAGGCCGCTGGAGGATATGGTGCCTCTGCTCGATCGGGAGGAATTAGAGGAATGTATGAGGATTTAAAGCAGGTACACAGCATTGTCACCGGAGCAGCCGGGTTTCTCGGGGCAGCCTTATGCAGGGAGCTGTTAGAGCAGGGCGGACGAGTCACCGCGGTAGTGCGTCCAGATTCCCCAAACAGGAAAAAGCTTATGGAGCTGTTACAGGAAAGCGGAGAATATCAGAAACGGTGCGAGGTCTTAGAGCTGGGACTGGACAGTCTGGAGGATCTGTGGAAAGTACACCACATTCATGCAGATGTATTTTATCATCTGGCATGGAACGGGTCTTCTGGGGCAGCAAGGGATGATTTTGACATACAGTATACAAATATCGGATATATGGCCGGGGCAGTCCGTGCAGCGAAGGCGTGCGGGTGCAGGAAGATCATAGGCGCGGGCAGTCAGGCAGAATATGGCGTGGTTTCCAAAAAAGCAAAAGAGGATGAGACCGTACCGCAGCCGTTTATGATGTATGGAGCCGCAAAGGCCGCAGCATGCCAGATGGGCCGTGTACTGGCCGGGCAGCTCGGCATAGCGTTTGTGTGGCCCAGAATCTACAGTGTATATGGTGTCGGAGAAAATCCGGGTACGCTGGTAAATTATGTGATCGATTCACTGCGTGCAGGAAAGATGCCCGAGCTTACGCCATGTGAAAATATGTGGAATTTTATGTATGTAACAGACTGCGTAAAGGCACTTGTGGTGCTGGGAGAAAGTGACAGCTGCGAAGGGATCTATCATGTCGCTTCGAAGGATACCAGACAGCTGCGCACATTTGTAGAGGATATCCGGGACGCGGCAGCTGCGGGAGCGGAGCTTGGATTTGGAAAAAAAGAGGCACAGGCAGGGCGTACGTTCTGGCTGGAGCCGGATGTAGGGAAACTGGACGAGACCGGATTTGCATGTGAGGTTTCGTTTGAGGAAGGGATCAGAAGGAAAATTAGGAATAAAAATTAAGAATAAAAAGTTAAGAATAAAAAAATTAAGAATAAAAATCAAAAATAATTAAGATAAAAATAAATAAAGAAAGAAAATCAAAATTAAGAAGCGGGATAAAAGATCTGGAAGGGATGTGCGAAATGGCCTTGAGCAAACGGCTGGAAAATGTGGAATTTTTTAAGGGAAAGCGTGTACTGGTTGCTGGGCATACAGGATTTATGGGAGCGTGGCTATCGGCAGTATTAAATATTATGGGTGCAGACGCAGCAGGATACGCGCTGGCACCGCAGCCGGGAGGCATGTACGAGAAGCTCTGCGGAGACAGCCTGATACATCATGTGGCAGGAAACCTGCTGGACAGCAGCCTTTTGGAGCAGACGGTCAGCGAATTTCAGCCGGAAATCGTTTTACATCTGGCGGGAAACGGATGGAAACAGGACGGTATGGAAGAGCCGGTTCTGACATATCAGACCAATGTAATGGGAAGTGCAGTCCTATTGGATGCGCTCAGAAAATGCCATTCGGTAAAAAGCATTGTGCTTGTCTCAGTATGTCCGCCGCTTGAAGATTATGGCAGCTTGATTCAAAATGACGGCGAGGCTTTTTGCGGGGCAAGTGTTTATTCTGGCAGCAAGATGTGTATGGAATACGTTGCACGCGACTACTATGAGCTTTATTTTCACACAGAAAGCCGGCTGACAGGAGTTGCCGTTGTGCGTGTGGGAAATGCTTCAGATCCTTCAGCTGTTTCAGACAGAAGCGGACAAAAGCAGGCGGGGATACTTCCATCCGATGCAGGATGCACGGAAGAAAAAACCGGCGGCGGAAGGCACAGGCTGCAGCTTTCTGGATCGGGACGGCCTGTTCTGGACGTTCTGGACGGCTGCCTGACAATAGCCAGGCTGCTGTTTGAAAACCCGGCGGCACATGCGGGAGCGTGGGAGATCGGACTCGGCCATAGCAGCGGGACGCAGACGGATGGTGCAGGCATTTACAGGCAGCGGGAAGAATCTCCGCAGCAAGAGGCGTCACAGTGCCAAAGCTGCGGAGAAACAGAGCGTGAGAGCTGTATGAGAGAGATTACTGAGTATTATGGAAAGGCGCGGCAGACTTTTGGGTGAAAGAGAGATTATTGAGTATTATGGAAAGGCGCGGCAGACTTTTGGGTGAAAAAAGGAAATCAGGATAAAGGAAATAGGACGGGGGATGTGGCAGGGTTATGAATATTCGTCAGCAGAGTAAAGAACAATTGATGGAAAAATTAAAGCATGCATTTGCATATGCCATGAAACGGCAGAGCTTTAGTAAAGTGCAGATCGTAAAAAATGCGAAAAATGTCTGTGTGTTCGGGCTTGGCAGATATTTCGAAGAGGCTTTTCTAAAACAGGATGTAAGGAATCGGTTTGGCGTACGGTATCTGTGTGACAACAATATAGAAAGGCTGCGCACACTGGAGGGAGATTCCCGGTACAAGGGACTTTTGTTTGTAACGCCAAAAGAACTGTGCCGATTGGAGGATGTGGCGGTGATCTTTATGCTCGGCAATCCAAACAGTGCGGTCCGGCAGTTCTCATCCGTGTGGGGGGGGTAAACTGCATTGCATACAATGACCTTGTGCTTGATGAAGTTATGGGAGCACAGACCAGCCAGGAATGGTTTGCCGCGCAGCAGGAACGTATGGAGCAGGCATTCCTGCTGATGGAAGATGACCTGTCAAGGACTGTCTATGTAAATGTGTTCTGTAACCGCGTCGCCCCGCAGTTTGCGGATTATACCTATGAGGATCTGTGTGTGCAGCCTCAATATTTTCCACACGACGTGATCACGCTTACCGAGGAAGAGTGCTTTGTGGACTGCGGGGCATACGACGGCGATACGTTTGCTGCATTTACCAAAATCAGGAATAAATTCGCCCGTTACTGGGGCTTTGAGATGGATGCGCACAATTACAGCCGCCTTAGGGAACATGTGAAAAAGTCAGGCTATACGCAGGCAGAATGCTTTCCATACGGCGTATGGAAGGAAACAACAGATCTTTCTTATGGCAGGATGTCTTCGGCGGACAGCTACAGTATTTTTAACCCCAGAGAATTGAGCAGGACGCATGCTGTGGCACTGGATGATTTTCTGGCAGATGAAAAGATCACAATGATCAAGATGGATATTGAAGGCGCAGAGATGAATGCCCTGGCAGGGGCAGAAGGAATTTTGAAAAAGCAGGCGCCAAAGCTGGCGGTCTGTGTTTATCACAGGCTGGAAGACCTGTGGGATATTCCGTTATTTATTAAGTCAGCTGTCCCGGAATACAGGCTGTATATGCGTCATCATGCAGAGTGTTATGTGTCTGAGACGGTGTGTTATGCGCTGCTTTTCTGAAAATGATTTTGGCAAGGGCAAATGCACACAGGAACGCGAAGAATAATTTGTACTATAAATACAAGTGAAATATTGTAAGATAATTGCAGCTGTATGTCAGCAGCGGTTATGAAGACAATAGACGGGAGTATAACATTAATGAAACATTTGAAACGTGGCAGGGAGTTTGAGTCTCTTGCAGAAGAGCTGTTAAATCGTAAAAAGGAATTTGTATTATGGGGAGCTGCAAATATTGGACAAAAGATCTATGAGATATACCATGAAGAAATAAATATTATCGGCATTGTGGATAAAGATGAAAATAAAACAGGAAAGTTGATTTCAAATCTTTTGATAGAAACACCAGATGTTTTGGATGCTGCCAGAGACTATATAGTGATTGTGACAACGAGTGCTTTAGATTCAGTTCATTTTGAGCTTGAAAAAAAAGGATTCCAAAAGAATATTAATTATATTGATTATATGTTTTTTGTCAAAATCTTTGAGCTATATAAATACAATCGTTTGTTTTCTGAAAGAATAGATATTTCGTTGACAGAAAAATGTACATTAAAATGTAAAAAATGCAATATGTTTATGACATATTTTAAAGATCCGTCTGAACAGCCATTTGAGCAGGTAAAGAGGGATATCGACCTGTATTTTAAAACAGTAGACTTTGTATATGGATTGAATCTGTTGGGAGGAGAACCGTTTTTATATTCTGAATTAGATAAAATTTTAAAATATATTGGTGGAAACTACAGGAATAGGATACATAAAATTGAAATATTTACTAATGGCATGCTGTTTCCAGACGACAAGGTGTTGGAGAGCTTAAAGAAATATAATGTAATTATTCAGATCAGTGATTATACAGACAGAGTGGATTATAAAAAAAGGAAGGAAGACTTGACAGGATTATTAGAAAAACACGATATCCAATATAAAGTCTTGAGATCAGATGAGTGGGGAGACTTTGGGTTTCCAGAAAATCCAAATGATCTGATGAATGAAGAGCAGCTGACTCATTTCTTTAATAGATGCAGAGCACCATTTAGAGGGCTGTACAGAAAGAAGGTTTACTTTTGTCATTTGGAGACAAGTGCTGTCAGGGCAGGTTTATTTCCGGATCATAAGAATGATTCATTTGATTTGCAGGGAGAATATTCTGATAAGAAAATATCATTTCTTGAATTTGATGAAGGGTATTGCGAAAAGGGGTATATTACTTTTTGTGCAAAATGCAGGGGATGCAGCTGCGTAAATGATTTAACAGTGGTTTCAGCAGAACAATGTTAAAAAGGAGAAATCATGTATAGTGAAGAACAGAATAGGAAAGAGGTAGCAGACACATTTCTGGAAGCGTTCAAGGAAAAGGATCTTTCTATTGCATTATATGGTACAGGCATTAACACAGAAGAAATTCTACATCGTGTAGAAAATATGGGGGGGGGTACAACATTGTAGGCCTGCTCGATGCTCAAAAAGAGGGACAGGTTATACATGGATACCCTGTCTTATCTGTGCAAGAAGCATCAAAATGTGCGAAATGCATTGTTATTGTTGCTAGAAAAGAGGTTATTCCTATAATTTATCAGAGAATAGCACACTTAGAGCAGGATGGTGTAGAAATATGCAATATACGGTATGAACGTATTTCTAATGCTTCGAATGTGTCATATCGTGCATATCCATATTGGAATCAGACAGAAAGATTGTTGGAATCAGAAATTGACAGACACGATGTCATTACTTTTGATATTTTTGATACTTTGCTTGTCAGAAATGTCCAAAGGCCTGACGATATTTTTAAGATTGTAGAGAAGAGATTAGAAAATGTCGGATTCAAATATAAATTTAAAGAGATGCGTGATTATTCACAGAGCTTAGCATATGAAAAATATATTTATCCAACATATAGTCAGATTTATAGTATTATGCAGGAATTATACGGATTATCAGATGAAGTGGCGGATTTTATAAAACAAATGGAACTGGATACAGAGAGAGAGTTTGCAGATGTTCGAAAAACAATTCAAAATATGATTACATACGCATATAGAGCTGGAAAAAAAGTTTTTTTATTGAGTGATATGTATCTGGGAAAGACTGAGATCGAATACATTTTGAATAAATTTGGTTTTAACGGTGTGTTGGACATTTATGTTTCGTGTGATTTAAAAAAACGAAAATGGCCCGAAGGAGATATATTTGAGTGGCTGAAAGATAAACATGGGCATGAAAATCGTTACCTGCATATTGGAGACAGCATAGGAGCGGATATAGAAAAAGCGGAAGAACATGGAGTAGATGCGTTTTATATTATGAGTGCATATGATATGATGGTTCATTCATCTGCCAATAAGCTGCTTGTGAATGTACAGTCGCTGTCAGATTCTATAATTATAGGGATGCTCTGCAGCCATTTATTTAATAATCCTTTTGTATTATCCGAAACATCAGGAGATATATTTATTGAGGACTCTTATGAATACGGATATCTGGCATTTGGGGCGTTAGTGACAGGAACCGTAAACTGGATGATGTCTGAATTGGCAGATCAGGAGAACATTCATATATGGTTTTTGAGCAGGGACGGCTACATATTTGAAAAGGCCTGCCAGATCTATCAAAAGTACGCAGGGAAACAGATTCCCAAAATAGATTATGTGCTTTGTTCAAGGAGAAGCGCGTCAGTTGCTGTAATTTATAATTGGAAGGATATAGAATATAGTTTAAATTTTGTCCCAAAAGAGCTGACAAATTCAGCTATGCTCAAGTATAGATTTGGATTAAATACAGATTTGCCGGCTGACGTGGATAACAGAGAGAGAAAACAGGCTGCATTTGAGCTGAAGAATGAAATTTTGAAAAATGCTGAGAGAGAACGGATACAGTATAGAAAATATCTGGGAAAGAGATATAACGATGATGAGAAGATAGTAATATTTGACCTTGTAACATCAGGCACGATTCCATTGGCCATGGAGAAAATATTGGATCGCGAGTTAGATTTATATTGTGTGTCAGGATTGAAGGTGTCAGGTTATTCAGTATTAGATCAATTACATAATTATTCGATGTATTTTGGCCATGATTTAAAATACGCTGCAGCTTTTCATATTAATAAACAGCTTGGAAATGTAGAAAGTGTGCTGACTTCAAAAGATTCAATGTTTATATGTATGGATGAAGAGTGCCGGCCTGTCTTTTGGAATAAAGAAAAGAGCCAGAGAAACATTGTCCAATTAGAACTGTCCCATAAAGGAATATTGGATTTTGTAGATAAATTTTATTCTTTAGTTGGCGGCAGCGGTACGGATCATATAACGGCAAAACTGACAGATGACTGCATAGGATTGTTCATGGATGCTGGTACTGCTGATAAACGTAGGATTCGGGAAAATTTCGGCTGCTCTGATTATTTTTCGGGTGGTGATGTTGATGTAGAGTAAGCAATAGTATATGCCGGGAACGCAGGACGGCAGCGGACCTAACAGATCGTGTTATTTGATTGGATATAGCATTAATAGTATTACAAAGATGAACGTTGAAAGGGATTACAAAAATGAAAAAAGAACCATTAGTGTCAGTGTGTATACCAAATTATAATTACGGACATTATCTGGGCTACTGCTTAGAGAGTGTATTAAACCAGACATATCAGAATCTGGAAGTGATTTTTAGCGATAATGCGTCTACAGATAATTCATATGAGATTGCTTATGAATATAAAAAGAAATTCGAAGATAGGGGAATTTATTTTCACCTAAATAATAATAAACATAACTTAGGGAGCAGTGCTAATTCAACAATAGTTACATCTAGATCAGAGGGAGAATTTGTTTATACCCTGGCAAGTGACGATGCAATAAAACCAGAGTTTATTGAGAAATGTGTAAGAGTTTTTCAAGAATATCCATCTGTCGGAATGGTGATG
This sequence comes from uncultured Eubacterium sp., assembly GCA_910586445.1. GTDB lineage: Bacteria > Bacillota > Clostridia > Lachnospirales > Lachnospiraceae > Eubacterium_J. Next base: position 35,162 of record CAJUHV010000019.1, on the reverse strand, counting down.
GTAAATCGCGAAGAGATTGATGAGAACGGAGAGGTTTACAAGCAGACGCCCTTTTATAATACAAGCTGTGTGATCAATGGTGAAGATCAGGCCGCAGTCTTTATGATGGCAGGAATTGCTATTCCGGCGCAAAGAATGGTAAGAAATTCTTTTAGTGGACGCTGGGCGCGTTATTGCAGAAAATGGAATGTTGCAGGTGACTGGTATGACAACTTTCTTGTTTCCTGTTTTGCAGATATCGCATATTTAAAAGAAGATTTGACTCAATATCGGGTTCATAGCGGCAATGAAACTAATGAATCAGAAAAAAATCTGATGGGTATTTTTGAACATTATCAGTTGATTAATGCTTTTACAGATTTAGCAAAAGCTTGCAGATTAGAGAAACCAGTACGCCGTTATGACGAAGCTGTCTCTCATTTAGGTGATATGTGCCTGCGTTATGCGCTGCGGATGTTGAGAGATAATGAAACTGAAGCTGCAAAAAGGTATTTGATGCTGGCACCAGTTATGAAAGCATCAATTGTAGAGAATGAAAAATATGTGCAGCTGATGAATATTGTGAATCTGGCAGATTCAAAAGAGATTAGGAAACGGGCCGAAGAATTTAGGGAAAAAAACAATTTGAACAGAACCATATCCTATGATCCGCCAGAAGGATTTACTACGTTGAACTTAAATTAAGCAGTGTTGAGTCGAAATCTGAAAGGAAGATAGAACTATGGAGCAGTTAAGAGGGTTGGAAATTACAACAACAATTGGGTGCAGGGTAAATTGCAGGTATTGTCCGCAGTCGTTATTGTTAAGCAGGTATTATGAAACAGATAAAAATAGAAAGAAATTTTTAGACTTTGAGGATTATAAAAAAGCGCTTGCAAATGTGCAAGGGGGGGGGTTCGTAAGCTTTGGCGGAATGGCTGAGCCGTTTCATAATCCACAATGTGCAGATATGATTAAATATACGTATGAAAAAGGTTATAGAGTATATCTTTTTACTACGTTAATGGGAATGACTCTTGAAGATTTTGAAAAAATTAAAGATGTAAAATTTGATTTTTTTGAATTACACATTCCTGATAAACAAAATAACTGCCATTTTGTAATAGATAATATATATAAAGAATTGTTGGTAAAGATGCAGAGCAGGTTTCATACATATTCTTATTCATGCCACGGCGATGTTCATCCAGAGATTGAATCCTTGATAGATGCAACAAAAAGAGCAGGGCTGATTTTAGGGGATCGGGCTGGAAATTTGGATATAGGTATGAAAAGGGTAGAAAGAGAGGCTCCTTTTTTATGTGCGCACGGATTTGAGGACATGCTGAATCAGTGGATTCCAGTCATGTGTCCAGATGGAACATTAGTAGCCTGCTGTAATGATTATGGGATGCGCCATCAATTTGGGAATTTAATAAATGACAGCTGGGATCATATTTCCAAACAACAGGAGTTTCAAAGATTTAGACAGAGCTGGGAAGATAATACAGTAAAAAGTTTGTGTAATCATTGTGGATCAGCTGTCAAAATTGATCAGCTGCCATATGCAAAATTGGCAAAAGTATTGGCCGAAACAGATCAACTGCAGGCTGCAGGCCGCTTAAAGCCGCAGCATATAAAACTGATCCAACAGCTTTCAAACGCTGGAGAGATTTTGATCTAGGGAACAGGTACATATTATAAAGATCATTATAAATATTTTGGGTGGGATAGAGTCCTCAGGCCGACAGCTGTTTTGGACAGCAATAAAGAAAACCGCGGGACATTGGTTGATGGGGTTTTATGTTACCTTCCACAAGAGTACAGGTTCAAAAAAAATTCGCTTGTAATCTTGTTTGCCAAAAATACAAAAGATATGGAAGCGTATCTGAGAGATAGGGAAATACAATTTATTTGTATAGATGATATTTTCTGCGCTGCTGCATCTATATAAATTTACAACTGAAAGGGAAGTGTAAAGATGGATGTGAGAAAAAAACGATTAAGAAAGGCTGCTGTTTATGCAGCTGATTCTAATTATGCTATTTATGACCATCAGACAAATCTGTTAGACAAAATCCGAAATTATGCAAATGTCTGCATATTTGGAATAGGAACTTTTTTTAAAGAAGGATATCCATATGTCAAGGAGATGTTAGGTGCGGCATATGTTTGTGATAATCATATTGAACAAGCATTAAAAGAAAAGCGGGAGACATATGGGTTAACCGGCATCACAGTTGATGAGCTTGAGAAACTTGAAAACACGTTGGTTGTAATTATGATCGGAAATGGATATACGGAGGTTGAAAAACAGCTGGATGAAAAAAATATAGAGCATGTGTATATTGGTGAATTGATCTTAAATATGTACACACCAAAACATAGTGCAGAATGGTTTTTGAAGGAAAGTGAAAATATTGTAAACGCCGTAGATTTGTTTGAGGACGAAGAGTCTAAAGATAATTATGTTGAAATTATATGTAACCGGATTGCACCTCATCTGAGTGAAAAAACTTTTGAAGAAATAAAGACAGGCGGAGAGTATTTTGCAACCGGTTTATGGAGTTATAAGCCAGAAGAAATTTTTGTTGATATCGGGGCGTATACAGGGGATACGATTATACAGTTTAGAGATCATGTGCTGAAAAATAAGGGGGGGGGGTACAGAAAAATATATGCCTTTGAATTAGAAAAAAACTTTTATCAACAGTTAATAACGAATGTTGAAAAGGAAGGATTAGAAAATATAGATGCATACAACATCGGAATTGCAGAAAAGTGTAACGAACAAGGTTCCATGATCTGCCTTGATACAATGTTTTTGGAAAAAGAAATTACATTAGTAAAAATGGATATTGAAGGGTATGAATGGGGGGCGTTACATGGCGGATTGAAAACAATTCAAAAATGGCAGCCAAAGATGGCAGTCTGTTTATATCATTGTCTGGAAGATTTATGGAGGATACCGCGATTGATCAAGCAAATAAATCCAGAATATAGGCTTTATTTAAGGCATCATTCACCTGTTGTGTGGGACAGCGTATTGTATGCATCGGTTTGTACTGGAAAGGAGAAAAATGTTTAATTTAGATAATTATTATGCAGAAGCACATTCTGGAGATAAAATAGATAATTCGGAAATGCTGGAATATGTAAAAAGCTTTGAAAAGATAGTTTTATGGGGAGCAAGTTATCTTGGAGAGGCAGTCGGAAAATATCTGTTGGAAAATGGGATTTCTATTGAGAACTATTGGGATTTACGATCAGAAACGATACAGTCAGTGAATGAGATCGCGTGTATTCAGCCATTTACTACAGAACCAAAGGATAAAACGCTGGTAGTTTTTTGTATAGGAAACAATGTTGTAAGAGGATTGCTGCTGAATGAATTGAAAGAAAAAGGATATGACAATGTACTGCGTGGTGATTATCTTTATATGGGAGCGATCTGCCCGTTTGATAAGACGACCGGTATTGAATCCGGGCAGTGTCAGGGGAGTATGTGCTGCCGTTCGATTTTCTGCCAGCGGTTAAGCAGTATTGTAAAAGCAAGAAATAAAAGTGAAAAACCTCTGCATATGTTTAGTATTACGTTAATTATAAACCAACGATGCAGTTTGAAGTGCAAGTGCTGCACTTCCTATATGAATGAATATCCATTGCAGGAACGAAAGGATATTCCATTAGAAAGAATATGTGAAGATATTGATAAATTTTTTGATGCCATGGACAGCGTAGGAACAGTTACGGTAATGGGCGGCGAACCGTTTATGCATCCAGATTTATCTAAAATTATTAAAAAACTTTTGACAAAAGAAAATTTTGGATTAGTATCCATAGCCACATCAGGAACATATCCAATTCGAGATGAACAATTGGACGGTTTAGATGATAAAAGGGTAAATGTAAGCTTTTCTAACTATGAACATGCTATTAATGAAAACCAGAAAGCAATGATGTATAAAAATATTGAGCTGGTAAAACAGGCGGGAATATCTTATACGGTAGGTGTTACTATACCGGAATGGAGTGTACCGTCTACATTGTACGATTTGGGCGATACACAGGAACAGATGATAGAAAAAAAGAAACGATGTGTACAGCCGCCAAGGTGCATGCAGGTGAAAAATGGAAAACTGCACCCATGTGATTTTGCCACAGCGCTTTACAGTTTGAACCTGGGTAGATATGAGATGGACTATGTAGATATCGAACATTCGAAATCGAATGATGAATTAAAAGAAAAGATCAGAAATTTCGTTGACCAGCCATATTACAGAGTATGCGGACACTGCGCAGGTGCACTGGGACTGACATCCAAAGCAGCAGAGCAGGGATATATGGATTTCAAAAAACCGCTTACTCAGATTTGATTTTGAAAGATGTTTGACTGAAAGGAGATGTTAGTTTGAAGATAGATGATTTGGTAAAATCTAGTCATCATATGATTTTATACATAGGTGATGGTAATTTTAAGCGTATGATGTTAGCCGCTGTGAAAGGCTGCGGAAATCAGGTTGTAATTTGGAATGATAATTTAGGGGGGGGGGAGAAGGAATATAAACCATTTGAATATCCCCGGGATCATTTTGAGCAGTGGACGGTTATTGTATGTATGGACAATGTTATTTATGCGGAAGAAGCGAAGGAAAGGCTGGCGGCGGCAGGATATAGCAAGATCTATCTGCCGGCTGATTTAGGAGCTGCCTATACTACGGATAAATTGGACGCAATAGAATTTAATTTGAATATAGGGTGTTCTTTGAACTGCCATTACTGTCCGCAAAATGTTCTGTTAAAAGCATATCAAAAATACGGCAAAGAATCTTCAAAACGTCACTTAACTTTTGATGACTTTAAATTTATTGTTGATAATAGGATAAATCCTGGAGCAACTGTAAGCTTTTCAGGAATGTCTGAGCCGTTTGAAAATAAAGATTTTATTAAGATGCTGCTTTATGCAGGAAAAAAAGGAAATAAAATACTTTTAAATACGACTTTGATGGGATTAAATGAAGAATACATGAGTCAAATAGTAAGCAGCGGCATTCACATAGAACAGATAATGCTTCATATTCCCGACAATAAAGGAAACTCTCATTTTAAAATTACAAGTGAATACATAAGAGTTTTGCAAATGTTTTTAAAGCATTATCATAATAATATTATGCATTTATCATGCCATGGTACAGAGCCGGATCAAGCGGTAAAAGACATTGTAGAAAATGCTGAAGTCAAAAAAATTGTATATGAAGAATGGCTGGGATCAAGATGTGGGAATCTAAATGAAGAAATCAGGCAGGCACCGAATAAGAAGGGAAGACTTGTGTGTGCACTGCCAAGCGCATCAATCCCATGTCCTGTATGCATGCCGGATGGAACGCTTGCGCTCTGCTGTAATGATTATGCGCTGGATACATGCATTGGAAATATTTTGGATGATACGTGGGGACAAATTGCTTTGGGGGAAGGCTGGCAGAGGTATTTAAGATCCTTGGATGATGAAAATATAGAGTACATATGCAGGCATTGCATCACTGCGGGAAAAAAGGATGATGTAGTTAAAAGTCTGTTCCCAGACTACTATTATTATGGGAATAATTTTTACCGGATACATGCACTTGCTATGGAAAATGGTCATCCTTTGCTGCAAAAACTAAGAAAAGCAGATCATATCTGCATATTTGGGCTTGGTAAGTTTTTTAAAGATAATTACTTTTATGCTGGCTGGAGTGAGATTATCCATGCAGATTTGTTTTCGGATAATAATGAAGATTTATGGGGAAGACGGTTTGGGGATATCCCGATAATACCTAAGCATGAGCTTTTGTCATATGATAATCTTGTTGTTATTGTGTATGTAAATAAGCCGGACAAAATTATTTTCGAGCTTCAACGTATAGGTATAAAAGATATAATGACAATCAGAGATATTATGCAGATATTCGAATAAAACTTTAAGGGGATATAACAATGAAATATGGATTATTAAAATACTTTTCTTATAATTTAAATATAGGGGATTATATGCAGCTGGAGGGAATAAAACAGGCATATAAAAGGATGAATATTTCTAAAGAAGATATTATAGAAATTGAACGAGATATGTTGGCAGATTATGAGGGGGGGGGGGAATACGTAATTCTGCCAATGACAGGTTATTTTGCTGTTCCAATAAACGTATGGCCTTTATCGCCTAAAATCATTCCCGTATTTATTGGATTCTTTGCTGGAGACGAAGTAGTTGCTAAGGAAATGGCAAAGTATGAAAAGTTTGGGCCGTTTGGGTGCAGAGATTTGGTGACTATGAAATTAATGCAGCAGCAGGGCGTGCAGGCATATATGAGCGGATGTTTTAGTATTGGGTTTGAGAAAAGGAAAGAAAATCCACAAAATGGTAAAATATATTTATGTGATCCGCCCGAGGAGCTGATACCTTATATTCCAAGAGATTATATGGAAAATGCGGTAGAGCTGCCGATACCTCAGCGTAATATGAAATCACCGGGCTACAAAGAAGATAATGAAAAAATGGCTAAAGAGTATATAGATCATATGGTAGCTGAATTAAAAACAAATGCGAAGCTTGTTATTACCCGCCGGCTGCATATGGCACTGCCATGTATTGCAATGGGAATACCAGTTATACTGGCACATAAATGTGATTCTGGTTTAGTGGAGGATTGCCGATTTGCAGGACTGGACAGGATTGTGAAGGTATATAAGCCGAAGGAATATGGTGAGATAGACTGGAATCCGAAAGTGCCGGATATTGAGTGGCTGAAAGAAAAGACAATTCAATTGGGCATGCAGAGAATTCGAGAGGCAGAGCAGAAGTGGCGTCTGCTGTGTGAGCTCAGTGAGTATTATGAGTCAGCACCATCACAGATCTATTATAGCGGCATGAAAGCTTCTTATCTCAGTGAGCAGCAGAAACAGATGTTTCTTAAAAATGCGTGGAAATTGGAAAGGACTGTATTTGAGTTTATTACTAAAAAGGACTTTGAGAATATGCATCTTGTATTGTATGGGGCCGGAGATAAAGGGAAGTGGGCTATCCGCCGCTATCAGGATTACATAAGACGGGCAGCAAAGTTCAGTATAGTAGACGGTGATGTAAACAAGCATGGAAAAGGTATTAATGATGTAATGCCTAAAGACAGCTGGGACTTTTGCTATGTTGAGAATTATATTATAGAAAACCCACAGATCATAAGAAATATAAGAAAAGAAAATCTTGTCGTAGTCATAACTTGTGATAAATATTACGCAGGTGCAGGTGCTGAAATCGGGAATATGCTGATGAAAGAATATAGTCTAGAAGAAGAAAAAGAACTGTATTTTCTTGATAAGCTGAATAATTCTATGGACTTACATATGTCTGTGACATCTACACCAGTATCCTGGCTGCACGGATTTTAGATGGACTGGCAAAGTCCCGCTTCAGAGAAAGGTGGTTTATTAGTATGAAAATAATAGAAAACGAATGTGACCCAATGAAGTTATCAGGAGCAGAATTTACTTTATCAATCGGATGTAGTTTGAATTGCCATTACTGTCCACAGGAAAAGCTGATTCGCAGGTATGTTGATCTATATGGAAAAGAAGAATTGTTTATGAAATTTGACACTTTTGTAAAATGCCTTAAAAATATTAAGCAAGGCGGAGGAATATCCTTTGCAGGCATGGTAGAGCCATTTCATAATAAAGAATGCGCAAAAATGATCAAGTATGCATACGATCATGGGTATAAAATATGGTTAGCCACAACATTGGTGGATGCGACAGAGGAAGACTTTGAGATCCTAAAGGATGTATGTTTTGAGGACATTCAATTACATATACCTGATGAACAGGGGAATTCTAAGTTTGTTATTACAGATGAATATCTGAGAATATTTCAATTATTTCATGAGAAGTTTATTGCAAACGGGCATCTTACCTATTCTTGCCATGGCGGAATACATGATGCTATAAAACCGTATTTAAGCAGAGATGTAATATGCTCAAGTGCAATGATGAATAGGGCGGGAAATCTGGAATATGAGGAACTGCACACATATGCCCATAAGGGCAGGATTATATGTGCATGCGGTTCAGTCCAGCAGGTAACAGGATGGTCTCCGAGTGTGCTCCCTAATGGAACAGTTTTATTGTGCTGTATGGATTATGGCATGGAGCACATTTTAGGAAATCTTGCCCTGCAGGAAAGCAGTGCGATATTAAATGGAAAAGAATATCTGCGTTGTAAGCAGGGGTTAGAAGATGAAAAAATACCTGTCTTATGTAGAAAATGTCCAATGGCGCAGGCAGCGGATGGAATAGATCCTTCTGAGCAAAATCTCTATGCTTCAAATGCAATAAAAGTGGCAGAAGCTATAAAAAAATATATAAAAGGAGAATTAGCTGAAGCAGTATTAAGGGCGTCATTATCAGTAAGAAGTGTAGATATTATAAAAATGATTGCAGATTATATCGGGGGGGGGCAAGATTTGCATATTCGGTTTAGGCAAGCTTTTTCATGATAATTATTTTCTTGGGCTGTGGAATAATGTAATCCCTGCTGATATTTTTGCGGATAATAATGAAGAAAAATGGGGACAGGAAATACGAGGAATAAGATGTGTTTCGCCAAGTGAACTGGCGGATATGGAGAATGTGCTTGTTGTAACTTACGTCAAGAATGATACTGACATACAAAAACAGCTAAAGCAGATGGGGATTAAAAATATAATAAATGTTTACGAAATTTATAATTTATTCGAGAAGGAATTTTAAGGTGAATTAGCTTATAGGAAGGGGTTCATATGGATTTACCTAAAAAAGCATACGGATTGGAATTTACATTAGCAATAGGCTGTCCTTTAGATTGTCATTACTGCCCGCAGAAAAAACTGATTAATACATACACCAGACAGTATGGTAAAAATAAATTGTATATGACATTTGAGGACTTTAGGACTATTTTATCAAAATTAATACCTGGTTCTGGAATTGCTGTTGGAGGCATGGTTGAACCTTTTAAAAATCGGGACTGCGCTAAAATGATTAAATATGCATATGACTCAGGATTTAAAATAGCGCTTGATACGACACTTATGGGTATGACTGAGGATGATTTTGAATTAATCAAAGATGTAGAATTTGTTCATTTTCAGCTGCACATACCAGATATAGAAGGGAATGCTCATTTTAAAATAACAGACCATTATATAAAAATGTTAGAAAAAGTAACGGGACAGTTTTCTATATCAGGATATTCCTGCCATGGACATGTACACCCGGCAGTTTCTGAGTTTATAAAATCAGAAATTGTGTTATTTAATGAAATGATGAACCGTGCAGGAAACTTGGATTATGATGAACTGGATACTTACCAAAATAAAGGCATGATTACCTGCTGCTCTGGTTCAAACGAAGTTACCGGTTTAAATTGTGAAGTTCTGCCCAACGGGACAGTTATTTTATGATGTATGGATTATGGTATGGAGCATATTTTAGGAAATCTTTTAGAGCAGGAATGGAACGATATTATATCCGGCGAAGAATTTAAAAAAATAGAAAAAGGCATGCTTGATGATCAGATTCCGATTTTGTGCCGAAAGTGTTCTGCAGCACGGCCGATTCAAGATTTCCCTCAGACAAATTTATTAGGAGCAAATGCGATCAGGACAAATCGTATTCTGCAAAAATTTGAAAGGGGGGGGGTAGAGCTAGAGCAGTTTGAGAAACAATACGGAAAACGCAGGGCAGACATTGTAAGGCAGCTGATCGGAAATAAAAATGTATGCATATTTGGATGTGGCAAGTTATTTAGAGATAATTATTTTAATAGCTGCTGGAGTGATCTGATCTGTGCAAAATATATTTCAGACAATCGTGCGGTAGATGGCAGCGTTTATGGACTTGCCTATATAAAACCAGAATGCTTGAACGAGATTGATGATCTGCTTGTGATTATTTATATTACGGATACCGAGCCGATTAAACGGCAGCTTGAAAGTATGGGAATTACGAATTGTATAGATATTGCAGAAATTTATGAGTTGTTTTATAGGATAGATTTGTAATGTTGGTAGTGTATGCAGCCTCAGATCTATTTATGATAGTGGGGCTGTGTACATGTACCGCGGTAAGGCATAGAAAAAATTAGTTACATAGTGGGGCTGTGTACATGTATCGTGGTAAAACATAGAAAAAATAGAGGAACATAGATTATGAAACTGTTTATTCATGCGTTCTTTAGCGTAATAGTAAAAATTTATTATTCTGGAACGGTAAAAAAAATCAGGGAGCGGAAGTTAGCTAAAATTTCAGCCAGAGCAGAAGAACGCAGGCAGCAGGTGAATCAAGAATTACTAACAGGACTACAGAAAGATCAAGAAAAACACTGGAAACAGCATTTATCAGAAATGGGCATTCAGACACTTGCGGTTTACGGCGCAGGAGCGGTCGGAAAAGAGCTGATGAAGCAGTTAAAACAGAGCGGATGTCAGGTGCAGTACTTTGTTGACAAATTCAATATGGAAAGCGAGATTGAAGGAGCTTTGGTACTGCAGTTTCGAAGAGACTATCTGCCGGAGGTGGATGCTGTAATTATTACGCCGTGCCATGAGTATGATTTTATCGTTTATCAGCTTCAAAATTATTATGGACGTTCTGTAAAGCTGTTGGCTTTAGATCAAATGCTGTGGGGGGGGGTAGCGCAAGATGAAGCATACATTTGTGTGTGTAGGATTCCCCAAGTGTGCGACTACTACAGTGGACGCAATTCTGCGCGGGCACCCAGACCTTGCGCTGCCATGCTATAAGGAAACCATTTTTTTCGGAGAATACAAAAAATATATTACAGGAGGCGGCCTGGAGTGGTATGAAAAAAGGTACTACGGCAGGGATGCCGCAAAGTATAAAAATAAAATTTTGGGTGAGATCAATCCTGTAAATATTGGCAACGGAAATGTCGAGCGGAACATTTTAGATGCTTTCGGAGAAGATACAAAAATTATTTATTTTTTGAGAAATCCAGTGGACGCAGTTTTTTCGTTTATCAGCCATCTGGAGGTAAATGGGGATGCTTATGCAGCGGCTGAAAAGAATATGTGGAGGGAAGGGTTTTTTGACAGCTATGTAGAAGAATACCTTTATAGTAAAGCGCGTGACTGCGGAGAACGGAACCGTTTTTACTTATATTTGTATGGAAGATATATTGCAACCGCCTTAAAGTATGTGCCAAGGCAGAATATACATATTATGCTTTTTGAAGATTTTGTTTTGGATGCTGAAAGCGAGGTTAAGAAGCTGCTTGCCTTTATCGGGGCAAGGACAGATGTTGCATTGGACTATAAAAAGAAGGAGAATATCGGAAAACGGATTCCAAGGAATGTCAGGGTAATCAAGAAAGCAAGCCGCCTTTTCTCTTTCTGGGCAAATGTCTGGGTGATGCAGGCTGGTTATCTGGGAGAGAGAATGGAGAGAATGCTGGATGACTGGTACTGGTCGCTCTCAGACTGGGCCTCTGTCCGTACGGACAAAGATCTTAGTATGAGTGCTTCTATAAGGAAAAAACTGGCTGATTTCTATAGGCAGGATGTAGTACTTCTTGATCGGGTATTAGGGACAAATTATCAGCAGCGGTGGAAAATTTAAGAGAATTTTATAATGAGAGGAAAACCCAATATGGAAGACATGCTGAGAAACAGGCTGGTGCAGATCACTGCCTCAGCCAGAGAAACAGGAAGATACTGGAAACAGGACATGATACGCAGGCATAAAAATGTCTGCGTATACGGACTGGGAAAATTTTTTGCGGATGTATTTGCAGATAGAAATTTCAAAGAGATATTCCATGTAAATTATTTATCAGATGCAGATCCTGGGAAATGGGGAAAGAAGTACGAAGGGATCGAATGCATAGAGCCTGCGAAATTAAAAGATATAGAGGATCTGGCAGTAATCATTATGCTTGGCAATACTCTGGATGTAGAGCAGAAATTTATCAAGGGGGGGGGTAAAGACCTTTGTTTCTGCATATGAGCTTTTGCTGGAGATGAGCATTGGGCAGAAGTTTGATTTTGCGAAAAACGAAATTCTGCAGGTTTATGATCTGCTTGCGGAGGAAAAATCAAAGGAAATATACGTGGAGCTGCTGGCCAACCGGTTAGCGCCGCAGTTGAAACGAAAAACGTATCCTAAACTGTGCTCGCCGCTTGACTATTTTAACGGGGAGATCTTTCCGGTGACAGATACAGAATGCTTTGTAGACTGCGGGGCATTTGACGGTGACAGCATACGGAACTTTTTGTGTACGGCACATGATTTTGAACGTATCGACGCCTTTGAAATGGAAGGGAAGAATTTTCAGCGGCTGGAGCAGTATACAGCTTCACTGGACAAAGAAATGCAGGGAAAAATCGTATGCCATCATCAGGGTGTCTGGCATGAAAGGGCAGTACTTTCGTATGGAAATGAGGAAAAATCTTCGGGTGAAGCATACAGTATGTTCAAGACATCAAATCAAAATCAGGTCACGGCTGACAGGCTTGACCATATACTTGCGGGAGAAAAAGTGACTTTTATAAAGATGGATATAGAGGGTGCTGAGTTAAACGCGCTGAAAGGAGCCTGCGGCATTTTAAAAGAGCAGCATCCTAAGCTGGCGGTCTGTCTGTATCATAAACTGGAAGATCTGTGGGAAATACCGATGTTTGTGCAGTCGGTTTCGAAAAATTACCGCATGGGCATCCGGCACCATTATGCATATGGATTTGAGGGAACGGTGCTTTATGCTTTTTGTGATGAATGATATTGATGGATGTGATCAGCCGAAATATCCAGTTTGTAGAAAAGCTGCCGGAGGATTTATTGGAAAAAACATTGGCGTATATAAAAACATTTTTCTGATATAAAATTCTGATAGAAAATGATTGGATGAAAGATATGCCCTGTGCATTCAGCTGTTTTGTTATAAAGATTGGACGAAAAAAATATGAAAAAAAGAGTATTGATGCTGGCCTCGGTAGCCTCCATGATCGATCAATTTAATATGTCAAATATCCGGCTGATGATAGAGGCAGGCTGTCAGGTGCATGTCGCCTGTAATTTTGCAGAAGGGAACACATGTGACAGCAGGCGGATACAGCAGCTGAAAGGCACACTGCAAAAGCTGGGGGTCGTTCAGCATCAGTGGGACTGTCCAAGGGGCTTTCAGTCTCTCAGGAGGTGTATGCGGGCGTACATACAACTGTGGAAACTGACGGGGCGTTATCACTTTGCATGGATACACTGTCATTCTCCGGTCGGCGGGGTACTGGCAAGGGCAGCCGCGCATCAGAGAAAGACGGCGGTGATTTATACGGCCCATGGGTTTCATTTTTTTAAAGGAGCGCCTTTAAAAAACTGGCTGCTGTATTATCCGGTGGAGAAGCTGCTTTCTTATTGGACGGATGTACTGGTGACGGTTAACAGGGAGGATTATCAGTTTGCAAAACGGAATATGGGCGCAGGCAGGATTTATTTTATACCAGGCATCGGCATCGATATTAAAAAGTTCCAAAAACAGACGGAAGAGACAGTACATACTGCATGTGGTCAGGCAGAAGAGACAGCATATTCAGCATGTGGTCAGGCAGAAGAAACAGTACATACTGCATACGGTCAGGCAGGGGAGGCAGTCCGCATCAAGTACCGGATTCCGAAACATGCGGTGCTTCTGCTGTCAGTCGGTGAATTAAGCAGGCGGAAAAATCATCAGGCGGTAATAGAGGCGCTTGCAGAACTAGGCAGGACAGATCTGTATTACCTGATCTGCGGGCAGGGCGGGCTGAAAGAAGAACTGGCGCAGCAGGCACATAGGCTCGGCATCGCAGACAGGGTCATTCTGCCGGGGTTTCAGCAGGATGTGGCAGACATGTACCGCAGCGCAGATCTTTTTGTATTTCCATCCCTGCAGGAAGGAATGCCGGTCGCACTCATGGAGGCAATGGCAGCAGGGCTGCCCTGTGTGGTTTCCGATATCCGCGGAAACAGGGATCTGATCGACGAACAGGGAGGAAAAAAATTCGTTGTTTCAAAGACCGGGCAGCTGAAGGAGGGGATTATGTATTTTTTGGAACATCCTAAGGAGAGGGCTTTGTACGGGCAGCATAATCAGGAGGTGGTTACGGGATACAGCATAGAAGTAGTACAGAAACGGATGAGAATTATCTATGCGGGGATGGGGAAGTATTATTGAGAATATCTATAAAAACATGCAGTCATTAAATCAGGAAGTATCGTGGAAAACCATGATCCTTCCTTTTTTATTATTAAAATAAAAGCTGAAACTATCTGCTGATCTGGTATCTCTAACCTGTATAAAGCAGTACAAATAGAAAAGGAAGGAGATTTGGCAAAGATGTTTTGCTTTAAACATTTTACAAAAGAACAGTTTGCCAGTCAGAAAAAGGAGCGGGAGGTCTGGTTTATCCGCAGCCGTAAAATGGAAATGTCAGAAGAGCTGGCACTTATGCCGGAGCTGCTGTTGGACAGCGGCGGTGTAATCGCGGGGACGCAGGATGGCAGCTATATTTTCTGCATAGGAGAATTTGAAACGCAGGATGAGGCCGTGCAGGCTCTTGAGGCAATGGATGAAAGCATAAGATCGGAATACTCTTTTTGGGTAGATCACTGCCTGAGCAGTGAAAGACCTAAGTAATATGGGGAGATAGCGAGCTAAACAAAAAGTGTAAAGCATATTGGCAATCCAATAGGCTTTACACTCTGGGCTTAGTGGCTGGTTATGTGGATGTTATGAAAGGGTTATGTCTTCAATATTGACTCCCATTGATGACAATTTTGCGGCAGCTAATTTGATAGAATAATCAAGTTCTCTGTTTTCCTGACTGCCGTTTTCCCTTTTTATACGCTGTAATTCTGCATATCTGTCAATCGTTATAGTAATTAATTCTTTATCTGACATTTCCTCAATTACCCCCATTTTCTCACCGCCTTTACGATTAATGCAGCTTTTGGTTGCTGCAATCATTATAGCGCATGTTGTTTGGAGTGTAAAGCTTTATTAAATTGTTATTCTAGTTACTCCCAATGTGCTATAATTAAAAAAATTGGGAATGGAGAATAATCGGGAGCAATGTTATTAAAATACAGAAAATCAAGCTTTTTCAAGCACTATTGCGTAACATTTCATTCTGTTCTTTGGGTTGAATTTTCCATATTTTCAGCAGCTGCGAAATGCGTCTCTATCCTGCACTGGTGCTCTTTTGTACGCTTGTCATAATTGATTCCGACAAGCAGGATTTCACCTGCAAAATCTGTGAGTGATTCTGGATACTGCCTTTTTTTAATTTGTGCAATGGCTGTCTGGGCATGCTGGTTCCATTTTAATTCGATCACTATTACGGGCAGGTCTGGGCAGGAGGGCAGCGGCAGGTATACAAGATCTGCAAAGCCCTTCCCGCACGGAAATTCTCGTATCGGCTTATGATAGTATGCAAATGAAGAAATCAGTGCAATCATTATAGTGCAGGAGAGCGAATTCTCATCGTTGTATGAAATGCTGGATACAAAATCATTGTGTATATTTTGTATCAGCTTTGCAGCCTGTTCTTCTTCTTTTTCCAACAGGGAATTTAAAATCTGCTCTGAGCGGTTCATAAAACGCGACAGGCTGTCATTTTTGTTGTTTTCCATATAATGAAAAAAAACTTCTTGGATTTCTTTATTCGGCACATATGCTTCTTTTGTATTTTTATCATATGCAAAATAACCGAGGTGTATTAAGGCAGTAATGACTTCGTTTTTATTTACAAATGTGTGCAGGTCATTTTTGCCGTCCGAGATCCGCACCGTTACCCTGTTTCCAGAAAGCATCTGGATGACTGATTCACGCAGGCCGTCAAAATTCTGATTGATCAGCTCAGAGATATCCTCGTAAGTTCCGGTTGCTGTCCAGTACTGCGTAAATTCATGATTGGTGATCGCTTTTATGACAGATAGTGGATTATACATCGATTCCTGGCCGAGCCTGTATCCGTCGTACCATTCTTTCATCTGGTCAAAGTCAGAACCGGATTTTCTGCAGAGGGCCAGTACCTCTTGTTCTGTAAAGCCGATATAGGTGCCTAGATCGCCTGCATGCACCATTGTATATTCTGTAAAGTTGTTGATGGCAGACTGTCCTTTTGTGCGTATGATCGGCATTATGCCTGTCAGATACGCGAGGCGGATATATTCCTTTGCATCGCTGTTTTTAAAAAGGCCGCGAAGGAACTCAATATATTTTTTAAGTTCGCTCTTGTGCTCTTGAAGCTCCCTGACGGGATAATCCCACTCATCAAATATGATTACAAATTGATGATCTGTCTGATCATATATTTTTGAAAGTGCGTCGGCTATAATATCGTCGCTTGATACGATTTCGGGATATTCTGACTGCAGCTCGTTTACTACAGAAGTCCGGATTCGCGTCATAGGATTTTCATTTCTCTCGTATGCGGCTTCAAACTGTGCCTGTATATCTATAAAAATAGTATCGTAACGATTTATATTAGAGAGGAATAATTCGTCCTTTACACAGCACAGCGGTTCAAACAGTTTTCTCGAGTCCACGCCTTTGCTGAAATAGGCGACGAGCATATCTGCCGTTACAGATTTTCCAAATCTGCGCGCCTTGCTGCAGCAGATAAATTTCTCGGTAATGTCTTTTTCCAGCAGCTTATTAATCAGTGCTGTCTTATCCACGAAAAATTTTGTTTTTGAAAATTCGGCAAATTTCCGGTTGCCTTTATTTAAAAATCGTCCCATACAACAGTCCTTTCGCCTGACTGGGTTTTATTTTAAATGGTACAGGCGGCTGAATCAGATCAGCCCGAGTTCCAGCAGCGCATAAGCTATGCCGTCTTCATCGATTCCTTTTGTTACGAAATCAGCCTGGCTTTTGAGTGCCTCTACGGCATTTCCCATTGCCATGCCGACAGCGGCATATGAAATCATATCAAAATCGTTCGGCCCGTCTCCAAATGCTATGATATCTGCTTTTGCCATTCCGGTATGTATGATATATTTCTCCATTCCATGTGCTTTATTTATTCCGCAGCAAGTGATTTCCCCGGAATCCGACTGTTCTGTTTCAAAGCTGGATTCTGTCACGTCGCAGATTCCTGCAGGCTGTTTTTGTATTTCTGCCACATTCATTGTGGATTCATAATATACCAGTTTTTCTACGTCCTCATGCTGCCAGATCTGATCGGACAGTTCAACGTGCTGCCAGATCTGGCTGATCATTTCTTCGTCTGCGAGTTTTTTAAATCTGGCAAGATGCCTGATGCGGTGGGACGCAGAAGTGATCATGCGGCCTGCTGCCTGAGCTGAGCAGCAGGCACCTGCATGATCTAGCAGTGTGACAGCCTTATATAGTTCGTCTTCTGACATAAAATGCTGGTAGATAATTTCGCCGTTATGTTCTGCATAAGCACCGGCAGCAGCCACAATGCCGTCAAATCCAGGCTCTAACAGCCAGGGATATATCTGATATTTTGAGCGGCTGGAGCAGAGTACAATCTGATGGCCGTTCTGCCGTGCTTTTCGCAGGGCTGATCTGGCAGACTCCGGCATCTGTCCTTGGAAATCACTATAACATTTTTTGGGATAGAAAGCAAATTTTTATTCATGACAATAGAAAGTTCGCGCAGCGTGCTTTCTATCGTTGGTATTTTTGAGTGCTGCCTACGGCTGGAACCCTGCCGGCGGTCTTTGAATCTCCCAGTCAGCCGGCAGTCTGTCTATTTTCTCCAGCTGATCTTTTGTCATTGGATCACCAACTGGTTTTATCACGAGATTGTCTGCAGTAAATCCTTTATTCAGATTCAGCTTGCAGCATACATTTCCTGATTCTCCTAATAGATCTGCATTCTGCTCTATCAGAGACAGGCAGCTGTCTGCAAATGATGAATTAAACGGCTGAATAACAATTTGGGACGAACTATATAAATCGCTTCCGTCTCCAGCTGAGGATGCTGTAGCTCCGCCTGCGCTCATGTAGCGGAACTCCATTTCGAGAGAAATCGGCGTATCCGAACATGCAGTTGCCCATGTCAGGTATTTGTTCAGTACATATGAGATCTTGTTGTCTGTGATATCATACCAGTTTGTATCTTGTGCATTTGGCGTACGCCACTGGCATTTTCCTTCCGGCAGTTCTGCTGGAATGGCCAGATTAATCGGTATTTCTATCTTACAATGAAACTCTCCCTTTTTGTCATTCTTCATGCTTTCCAGGCTAGATCCACTGATGATCACAGTTGCAGCTGCTTTTGTCAGATCGATTGCTTGGATAACGTCTGCTGCCTGAATCTGTGGAACCTTTGGGCCGGCTCCTGTCCATTGCGGCAGCTCTTTCAGATTGGTAGCAGATTTCAGATTATTTTCGTCAAATGCCATTGTAATTCTCTGATCCTGCGGAGTGTTGACCGGGATCTTTAAGCTGAATGGCTTATCCTTCCACTCTGCTTCGCGCTGTGTCACAAAAGCTGCGACGTGCTGGCGGACAATTTCCTCATTCCAGTCTTGGAATATTATTTTTATAGGTTTACCCGCAGTATTTTTTTCTTTATCTGCATAGCGGAAATACACTACAAAAGTGGTGGTAGGCAGACGGCTGCCTGACAGCTGATAATCCTTGATGGTCTGTATTGTTGAACGCGCCCGGAGGGGACTAGCCGAGCTGTCATTCCATTTTGTTTCGTCATCTACATTCATAGTGTTATACTGCAGCATGATCTGGGGCTGGTCTTCAAAAAGTGTTACATTTTTCTTCAGCTGGAAAACAAAATCCCAGTATACTTTCGTATCGTCGCGGTTAGTGCCATCTGAGTACATTTCTAATGTAGCACTTATTCCTTTCAAGATTTCTTCCATTTTAGGAATTGGTATGTCGTTTTTGTTCTCATCCTGTGAGCCGGAACCCGTACCTGAGCCAGAACCAGAGCCTGAGCCAGTGTTGTTATCTGTATTAGAATTCGTATCCCAGCCGGAACCGGATACGTTAGAAACTGTATTCTGCGTATGATCCGAAGAGATCTGCAGGTTTTTCTGGCCGGCATATATATTTACAGATGTTCCGTTTGGACGTTTTGCCGAAATTACTTTTGAGGTCAGATTGCTGATCTGTGCCTTGGTGCTTTCCGCAGCCAGTGAGACAGCACTGCCTTCTGATCCTTTTTCAAATATCAGTGATGCCGCAGCAAACAGCGAGAGTTTCAGCGGCGTTTCTGATACGATCTGTGTATCTGCAGCTGTCTGCTCTACCGATACAGATAAATCTGTCTCAGGACTGCCGGATACAGCTAGCTTCATTTTAGACTGAATGCGGATATGTTCAGCTTTTCCGTTTACTTCCAGCTTCACATCTGCATCTGCCTGCGGAAATGTAAGTTCTTTGACCTGAGCGCCCTGATTTACAATCACACGGGCTGCTTTTGCAGTAATCCGCATTACGTTGCCGACTGCTTTTTCAAACCATGTATCCGGTTTTACTGCGCGGATTTCTATGGACTGGAACACACCGCTGTTTTCGATATCCGCGGCAGGAGCATCTACGATCAGGCTGACATTTGGATATGATCCTGTTGGAATTACAAATTTTGCAGCCTGTTCAGACGTGATTGTCAGCTTTTTCAGGCTGGTGTTTAACAGAGCCTGATCCAGCTGCTCCTGTGTGGAAACCTCTGATTCCGTTACAGGCGTCGGCTGCGTCGGCGGTTCCGGTTCTGGTGTTGCGGAATCATCTGCTGCAATTACATTTACCCGGCACCTTACAGTTTTGGAATTATGTTTTTTTCTGGACGTTGTTTTTAATACTGCCTTTACAGTCGTCCGCCCGACACTTTTTCCTCGAATCTGAAAACTGTCTTCTTTCTTTGCGGATACGGATGCAATACTTTCGTCGTTTGTGGAGATTGTTTTAATCTTCCATCCTGCTGTATTGTTTTTCAGCGTCATGCGGTTTTTCTGGCCGACCAGCAGCGTTTTAAATGTGGTACGCATACTTACATACGTCTTTGCCGCAGCCGATACAGCCGTCGTATTTAGCGGCAGTAAAGAAGCGGCTGTGGCAGCCGATAGGGAAACTGCCAGTATTTTTTTACAAAGCTGTTTCCTGACTTTTCCTGCGCATGATTTTTCTGCGCGGCAAGCACTTCCCCGTTTCATATTGGGCCCTCCTTGATATTATGTAATGATGTATATTTGGGGACATTATATCATTAGAAGATCAGTGATTTCAGCCATATATCACAGAACACACTTTTTTCGGTATCATTTGAATGACGGTCAGACTAAGTTTTATGAAATGTTAATTGAGGATGCATATAAAAAAGTGTAAAGCATACTGACAGTTCAATAAGCTTTACACTCTAGAGCTAAGGCGGTTTTTGTGTCTTTTATGCAATTCTTTACTTTTCCAAGGATTATGTATATAATATTATCAGAAACTATATCGCAAAGGAGATTTTATGCAGTATACATGGAATGATATACAAGAGCATATTGCTGCCTGTACATGCTGCCCGCTGAGCCAGACCAGATATCTTCCGGTTATGGGGCGCGGAGACCGTCAGGCGGACATTATGCTGATTGCCGAAGCGCCCGGTGCACAGGAAGACCAGCAGGGGATTCCGTTTGTCGGGCGGTCTGGGGATATATTGGACAGGCTTTTGCGGGAATGCGGGTTGAGCAGGGAGCAGATTTATATTACAAATATTTTAAAATGTCATCCTCCGGGAAACCGTGATCCGAAAGAGGATGAAAAAGAAGCGTGTTTTCCATATCTAAAATACGAAACATTTCTATTAAAGCCCAAAATCATTGTCTGTCTCGGGCGCGTTGCCGCGCAGCGTATTATTTCACAGGATTTTAAGATAACCAGACAGCACGGCACCTGGACATGCAGGAAGGACTGTGCGCTGACCGCGACATACCACCCTTCGGCAGTCCTGCGTGATCCATCCAAGTATGAGGCAGTGAAGGCGGATTTTAGCGAAGCTGTAAAAAAGCGGGATGAATTTCTGAAAGGTCAATGGAGGTAGTGATGGACAGTATGCATAGAAATACCCTTCCAAAAGAAAAAATTATGGACAGCGCCTGCAATGTCAGCAATATTTCAGAATACCTAAACCGGGTCAGTGTCTGCATAAAAAACAGGCAGCAGGGAGACGGCATTGTAGTATACCGTGGAGAACCAGAGGTTTATGATCAGCCGTGCCGACCGAATATTTTTCGAAAGGATTATTTAAATGAAAATGTCTTTTTTGAAAAAAATCTGTTTGATACTATGCGGCAGAACAGGCTGACCGGAGAAAACAGATATTTAGACAATGCAATAGATGCCCAGCACGGCGAATTTCCAAGCAGGCTTCTGGATGTGTCTTATAATTGTCTGGTGGCCCTGTATTTTGCAGTGACACCTTATTATCATTATGATGAAGCGTATATGGATGATCAGGATGGGATGGTGTATTTGTTTTTCATTGACGAGATATTCAGTCCCAGTGCGGATAATACAAATGACAATTACAAAACGATTATTAACAGGGATAAGGACTGGTATCTGAAAAACGACCTTTTTAGAAACAATCACAAATTTATAGATCACGCAAAGCAGAACAATAGAATTATAGCGCAGCAGGGAGCGTTTATTCTTTTTCCGGGAGAGGAACCGGAAAGCCTGCCGGAGTATATATACTGCGGGATTCTGATTCCAAAGAAGGTTAAGGCACAGATCCGTCAGGATTTAAATCTATTGTTTGGCATTCACACAGGCAGCATATATCCAGAGATTATTAATCTGGTCAAGGAGCTCAGCAGTAAGAGCAGAAGGCTCAATTCAGAGGCTTTTACCTGTCACAATGAGCTCTGGTATGCTTTAAGCCGGCTGAAAAAAGAATTGATCTATTATTTAGACTATGTCATTGAGCAGAAGGGCAGAAAACGCAGCGATATACTAAGCAGTACAGAACATGGGATAGAGAACGATATAGAAAAGATTTTGATCCACATCGAATGCAGGATTAACCATTACCGCATGGGGATTTTGGAATTTATGGAATACAACAGAGAGACGGAATATGCGGTGCTGGAAAAAGAAGAAATGAAACAGGCTGTCGGGCAGTATAACCAGTATATCAAAACATTTTCTAGAAATATGCAGGATAATCGGATTAACGGATTCTCGTATGAGAAGCTTACAATTAGAGAAAATTAGGCGGGGCGGACGAAAGATGATGGAGTTAAAAAGTGAAAAGACAAGGCGCTGCGAGCTGTTTCGAAAACATATTAATCAGGTGCTTGAGAATCAGGGGGACAATGCAGATGATGAGTGGTGGGAGGATGAAAATGCCAGAGAAGAGCTGATTCGGCTGTCCTGTGCGAAAGAGGATTGTATCAGTGATTCTGATGCGCTGCGGATTGAGAGCAGCGAGAAGCTTATATTGGCGGTATACAAAAAAGATGAGGACCTGCTTTTTGAACAGATTGTAAAAAAAAAGCTTTTCTAAAAAAGTGCAGAATAAAATAGCAGCGGGGAACAAAACGAAACGGATAACCGTGAAATATACGTATGTCATTGTGCAGGCATATACAAAACAGACTGTGTGTCTGAAAAATATAAAGAAATTTGAGACCCTGCATATGCCGCCGGTTTCTGGGTTTATCAACAGAGAAGCTTCTGTGGAAAAATGTTCCGGCGGATTGCATAAAGATATGCTGCATGCAGTAGTTTTTGCAGTTGATTTGTTTCAGCTGGTCGAGATTTATGACAGAATAGGAGACCAGCTTTTTAATAATAACGTGCGGTTTGGGATCAATGAGATGCTGGGCGTGGACAGGGAAATCTGCAAGACTTTGAAGGATGAGCCGGATTATTTCTGGTATAAAAATAATGGAATCACGATTCTGGCAGAATATAACGATATGAGATATAGAAGCCCGGAAACAATCTTTTTAGATCAGATTGAGGCAGATGAGGAACCGGAATTTTCTGTGATCAATGGCGCACAGACAATTACAGCATCTGCCAAATATTTTTTTGAATTGGAATATGAGTGTGCAAAAACGCAGGATGCCTCCAAGAAAAAGGTTCTGGAGGCTCAGAGTGCAGATTCCAAAAGGGCAATGGTAATGGTCAGGGTGATCTGTGTGCCCAAAGAGGAGCGTGCGCTGGCAAAAGAAATCAGCGTAGCGTTAAACCGCCAGAAGCCTGTTAAAATTGAAGATATTGTATATACTACGCCGTTTGTAGAGAAGCTGGCTGATTATCTTGACCGGGGAATAGAGACCGGACAGACATCTTTTCGAATAGCGCGCAGGGGAGACGAAAGCTTAAAGAATCAGCAGCTGGAGCTGATTTCTTTTGTAAGGGCTGTAAAAGCATGCATGGGCAGGCCGGGAGAGGCAAGAAGCAAGAGTGCAAATGAACTTTTGAAATATAATATTAACGATGAAGGGAAATATATTTTTCAGCAGAAGGATGTTTTTCCAGATCAGTGGATGGAGGCAGAAGAAGAAAAAGACACGGTGTTCCAGCGGTTCTATGGTGCGGCGTGGTTTGCATGGCAGATATCTTTAAAATACGATGAGCTGAGAAAGCAGCTGAAAGCAGAAAAAGCAGATATTTTGACGGTAATTAGAAATGGAAAATGGTATTTTACTGCGGCGCTTGTTCAGCTGTTGAATGGTTTTTCGGGTGTAAAAGGCAGAGCCGGAGCAAAGGGAGGAGATTTTACTGCATTCAGTTATTCACTGGAAATGGTAGAAAGCCAGCTGACAGAAGGGATTGAAAGGTTTGCTGCACTGGTGGAATATTACGTAAATACTTCGAAAAATACGGAATACTGGATTCTAATATTTTTAAAAAGAATGACTGCTACAAAGACCTGATTCAGATCATAGAACGAGTGTACGATACGGCAAATATAGAATATATACATAAAGACAAGAATTTGATAAAATATATCAAAGAATTTGTATCTGTTTTTTCTATAAATATTTCAAAAAATATTACAGATGCAGATAAAGCTTCTGCTGAAGCTTCAAATAATAAACCGGCTGCTGCAGGCTCTTCGGATTCTAACAGCATAGATCGGCCGGATAACGCAGGGCATGGTGTAACAGGAGGCTCTGCCTATAGATACGTTGTACTGAATGCCAGGCGGACTGAGGTAAAAAGCATGGCAGAGGCAATGAAAATTACAGTAGCGTATATATTAAACCATTATCCTCAGGTATGGGATAAAATGGATAATAGAAGCATTACAAAATGGCTTACAAAAGATCAGGAGCAGGTAAATCAGAAAGATGGGTATTTTAGAAACGGTGTAAAGACGATCGAAATAGGCTCAGATACTTACTGGATGGGGACGACATCAAATATAAGGGTCAAAAAGGGGCAGATGGAGAGATTGTGTGCGTTGGCAGAGGTAAATAGAAACGAGATCTACTGGTATGAAAATTCTGCCGAGCCTGTGTTTCAATGGTAGCAGATATGCATATAAAATGAACATTAAGGATTATGAAAAAGATAATTAAGGATAAATAAGGATAATTAAGGATGAAACAGCATTCGAATACATTGGAAGATACTGCGTTATGGAACAGCTATTGTGAAAAAATACCGCAGGACAGGGAACGAATCACCTGGGTGGAGAAAGTCTGCCGGATGGCGATGAATTATTTAAACGATGTACGCAGTGAATTTAAAAACTATACACTGCATGACGGTACACATGTATTAAATGTGCTGGACGCTATGGGAGGATTGTTAGGAGACTATATTGAAAAACTGTCCGCCGGGGAAATGGAGCTGCTGATTCTGGCAGCTGCCCTGCATGATATAGGCATGGTTTATACGGAAGAAGAGAAGGAATATTGTTTTGAGGATGAACAGGCGTGCAAAGATTTTTTAATGAAAAATGCAGCTGAATGGATAGGGTGCGCTTCGAAAGACTGGCCAGAGGATCTGAAACAATGGTATCTCAGGGCGCTGCATCCATTCCGCATTTTTGAAGTGCTTGAAAACAAGGAATGGAAGGCGGTGTTTGCAAAGCGGCCGAGCCAGATCGTTGCAAAGAAGTGTATAGAAGCTGTCTGTCAGGCGCATGGAGAGGAGCCGAAAGAATTATATAACAATCCGGATTTGGAATATCTGGCAGCAAGCGACGCTGATCCGCTGTTTTGCGCGCTGCTGCTTCGTCTGGCAGACCTGCTGGATTTTGACGATACCCGTGCACCGAGGGTGCTTTATACATATGTGGCAGACAATGCACAAAGCCGTGAAGAGTGGGACAAGCATCAGGCCTCAGCAGGATTTTATTATCCGGCCTATCCCAGCATAAAAGAGCTGCCTTATAAAGCCTGCTGCAAAAATCCAACGATTGAGCACAGCGTCAGAAAATTTTTGGACTGGATTGATGAAGAGCTGGAAAACTGTGCAAGGCTGCAGAAGTACTGCCATATGGGGTGGCGTCAGGAATTTCCGTTTCCACGGGCAGTGCTGCGCAGCGAAATAGAATCGGATGGGTATATGAGCGGTGATTTCTGCATGACTATGGATCAGGAGCGGATCTTAAAGCTGCTGATGGGAGAAAACCTGTATGACAGCCGGGATGTGTTTGTACGGGAGCTTCTGCAGAATGCAGTCGATGCCACGCTTCTGCGAGGTGAGATGGATTCCGGCTTTATGCCGCAGCAGTCACGGATTGATTTTTGGGAATGGGCGGACAGGGAAGGAAATCTCTGGTTCCGTATTGATGATCAGGGAACAGGCATGACGCTTGGGATGCTGCAGCGGTATTTTTTAAAGGTCGGCAATTCCTATTATATGTCCGAAGAGCTGAAACGGGATCTGAGCGGATATGGGAGGTCAAAAGATTACCAGAGCATCAGCCGTTTTGGGATCGGTTTCCTGTCCTGTTTTCTATGCGGGGATTATGTGGAGGTATCTACCTTATATTTTGATCCTGAGAAAAATCGGCGCGAGGATACGGCGGTCAGGCAGTCGCAGATGCCAAAATATGGTCTGCGGCTGGAGGTGACGGGCCTAAAAGGATACTATACGCTTAAAAATCAGGCAGAAAGACATGCCGCAGATCCGCTGCCTGCACCAGATTTTTACAGTACAAAAGAGAATAACCGGATAAATGGGATAAATGGAAAAAATTGGATAGAACGGCATGGGTATCGGGCAGAGCCCGGAACCTCAGTTGTGATCCGGCTGGAGCCGGGGAGATTAGGGGCGCTTTCTCTGCGTGAAACAGTGGAAAAATATCTCTGCGCGGCGAGGATGCCGGTATATTATAATAATAAGCGCGTGGGCAAAACTTATGAGGAAGTCATGCAGGCAGTGCATAAGATTGCGGGAGAGCGGGCCTATGAACTGAATGCGGGAGCAAAAGAACGGTTTGACCAATGCTTTCCGGCCATACGCGGCAATTATCCAAAACTGGTGATGACGGTAATACCACTGGATACCGAAGAGGATCAGGTGATGCCGAATCTTTCGGGTGCATTGGTGAAGTATGATGTGCGCTTTGACAAGGAGCCTAGGTGGAAGGATAAGGATCAGGTTTATTTTGTAAAAGGCTATGTTAATAGTTCTGATATGGTTCCAAATGTAAATTTGGCAAGTGGAAACGTACAAGATCCAGAAGGTTTGAATATTTATAATCTGCCTTCTTTGGCTTCATGGGATTTTTTGGAAGCAAGGTATGGCATTGACAAAGCGGAGGCGTTGAAGGCAGCTTTAAAAAAGTTTTCATCGTGTCCCGAGACGGAGGATCAGTTGGGAGAAGCTTGGAAACCATTCGCAGGCAGGTATATGCTGCAGGTCGTTTGGGCTGCCTTTGTAAACAAGTATAATGAGGGGAAAATGACTTTGCAAAACGATGAATATGGGGGCTTAGATCTTTATTCAATCATTGGGAAACATGTGAAAACAGGGATAACGTGTATATATCAAGGTGTTTTAGCAGATGCAGGTTTAAGTCTGTGTGTATTAAAAGATGGTTGTGGCGTAATTCTGTTGTTAGATGGAGAATGTAAGCCTGTTGTAGAAATAAGTCGAACTAAGATAGTGAATATATCCTTAAAATTATTAACGGGTATGCAAGGTATTCTAAATAAGTATAGGATGATTGATAAAAACGCATATATGCCGCGTGAGTATGAGATGATTGATATTGAGAAGCAGCCGTTGACAGAGTGGAGGAAAGTCTGTCAATCTTCGGTAGGAAGATGGATGGTTCAAAATCACGGGGATATTTTGGAGCAAATTATGGAGAATGCAGATGGAGCTTTTGAGAGGCTGCGTAGTAAGTATTTTCGGAGGGAGTTGCGGGTAATCTATAGAGTTTTTCTCGCTTATCTGCAGGATCATTATTCTATGGAGATATGCTATGAACAAAGACAAAACATCAAGGTCTATGAAAATAGTTTGCATAATCAGACACAATCCTATGATCTTTTTCCGCCGATGCTGTTCTGCCATGCCGCCAGTGACCAGAGCCGCAGATATATCTGTCATGCGCGGCTGTTTGAGCGCAGGGGAATTACTGCGGATCATCCATTTATGATCTGGCTGTTGGAACATGCGGTTCAGCTGAATCAGTATTTTCACAGGCAGTTCCAGCAGATTGTTGATTGTTTATACCAAAGAGATGCATCTGATCTTATTAAAGAATATGCAGCAGTCCGTGAACAGCTGTGTGTATTATCCGCACATTATAACTTGGATGTAAGTGCGCTGCCCGAACTGGATATGGATGATTTCTGGGTGCCCGAAGCTCATATAGATGAGGCGGAATGTCCATTTTAACGGCTGTAGAACGGTTCAATGACGATTCCAATAATCAAGATGCTGACAAGGAGATGTTTAGGCTGATAATCACAAAATTCTGAAAATCCTGTCAAGGCAGGGTTTTCAGCCTTGAACTGTAATTTTTCCATACAGTCCTTGAATACGGCCTGGGATTCCAGTATAATATGCATAAAATCTACTGTACGGAGAGAGCATATGACACACATAGCAATCTGCGACGATGAGAAAAGCTTTGTCGCATATCTGAATGAATTAGTCACCCGGTATGCTGCCGAGACGGGGCAGGAGATCAAAATATCCCTGTATTACGACGGCATGGAGCTGATTGAGCGGTACGATTCTTCGATCGATCTGATTTTTCTGGATATTCAAATGAAACTGGTAGACGGCCTGCGTGCCGCGGAGCGTATCCGCCGGATGGACGAGAAAGTAGGCATTATATTCCTGACCACCCTTACGCAGTACGGCTTAGAAGGCTACAAGTATCAGGCTTTTAATTATATTATCAAGCCGATCAGATATGTGCGCCTAAAGGCGGAGCTGGACCAATGGATGAAAAAGCATCAGAAAGAGGAAAATCCTGCCATAGCGGTAGCAAACGATACCGGAAAATACAGGGTCTTTTTAAAATCACTGCGGTATTTAGAAACATATAAGCGGAACCTGCTGCTTCATACGGAGCAGGAAGAGATCATATGCTATAAGAGCATGAAGGAGATGGAGCGGGAGCTTGCGGGGCAGGGGTTTGTACGCTGCCATACCAGCTATATTGTAAATCTATTTTATGTAAAGGGTGTGAAAAAGCTGGAGATCGAGCTGGTCTCAGGGGAAAAAGTGCCGATCAGCCAGCCAAAGCGCAAAGAATTTATGGAAAAGCTGGCCGATTATTGGGGAGAACTGTTATGATTCAATTTTTGGAGACGCTTACATCTATATTTAACTGGAGCTATGCAGGTGTGTTTTTTTTGATGATCCATACATTCCTGCCCCTGCGTAAAAACCAGCTGCTGCGCATTGCCGCTTTTTTTGCGAGCAGCCCAATTTCTTTTATGATTATTTACTCGAATGACCTTGCGAATCTTCTGGGGGCACTGTTTCTTATTTCAGCTTATATTATCGTATTTCATGAAGGGCACTGGGCTGGAAAACTTACTGCGGTATTGGTGTTTTATCCATCTTTAATAGCTGTAAATTATCTGACGCAGGATATCGGCAGTCGGTTTTTCTTTTTTTTGGTAAATGCTGATTCTCATGAAGAACTGGCGTGGACGCATGGGCAGCAGGTGCTTAGTACGGCGATCTATATGCTTTCACAGCTGCTGCGGCTGTTATTCTGGATATTATCGTGGCAGGTGCTGCGCAGGTATCTGCGGCAGATTACCGCGAACCTGACCGTGAAGATGTGGCTTATTGTAGACTGCCTTATGACGGCGTCGTTTGTGGCGATTTTTACAATCGTTTATTTTATGCCGGAAAATCCATGGATTGTTTATCCGATCTGTGTGGCATCCATATTTTCCAGCTTTGGGTGTATTTATCTGGCTGCATATATATGTGTTTCCATGCAGACAGAATATTATGCGCGGCAGCTGGAAATGAAGCAGGAGTATTATAAAGACCGGATGAGTGATGAAGCACGGGTGCGCAGCATTTATCATGATCTGAAAAACCACCTGCTCCTGCTGCAGTCGCAGTCAGGAAACGGACAGGATGTGAACCATTCAGTCAGCCTGCTGCAGGAGCAGATCCAGGAATATGAGAACTATTATCACACAGGAAATGAGTTTTTGGACATTATTATCCGGGATAAGGCGAGGGCAGCACAGGCAGGGCAGATTGATTTTTCCGCCGTCATCTCTTTTGCGGACGGGGATTTTATAGAGCCGCTGGATATCAGCACGATTTTTGGGAATGCGCTTGACAACGCAATTGAAGCCAGTGAAAAGCTGCCGGAAGACAGGCGGCTGGTGACAGTGAAGGCCTCTCATATCCGAAACATGATGGTGATATCGGTTGAAAACAATACGTCGGGTCAGGATTATAAGGGGAAAGGAACGTCAAAAAAGGATACATTTGCGCACGGCTTTGGACTGCCGAATATAAAAAATGCCGTGCAGAAGTATGGCGGGCAGTGCAGTACGAAGCTGGAGGATGATGTGTTTGCGTTGAAGATCGTGATTCCTGTTCCTTGAGAGGGCTTATGCAGATATAGGTAATAAAAATAATGAAGTTTTATCATTCAATCATTGATTTCAGCAATGATTTTCTGAGAGGCATGTATATGAATGGGCATAAAAAGAGAAACGTATGGCTATGTGCTTTTGTAACGGCTGTAAGTATGTCTGCCTGCGGGCAGGTAAAAGAAGAATCTGCTGCAAGTCGGCAGGAAAGCGGTATACAGACGAGTGAGGGTACGGATTCAGAGATAAAAAGAGAGTCCTTCGCAGATCAGCAGGAAAGCGGTATAGAGAGTGAGGATTCAGGGGCAAACGTAGATGAATCTGAAAATGCAGGAGAATCTACTGTAAATCAGCAGGAAAGCGGCGGACAGGCAGCTGCGAATCCAGATCCAAAGGAATCCACTGTAGATCAGCAGGAAAGCAGCGGACAGGCAGCTGCGAATCCAGATCCAAAGGAATCCACTGTAGATCAGCAGGAAAACAGTGTGCAGGCGGTTGAAAACGCAGATTCTGAAGGGACAGCAGAAGAGCTGTTGGATTTATTTCTGAATGGTTCAATAAGCGCAGCTGATCCTGAGGATTCGACAGCGGCATTTAATATTACGGACTTAGGCCCTTATTCTATCGGAGAGAAAATCGATCTTGACAATGATGGAGAAAACGAACTGGTTATGAGCGGGCCTTATGGCGGAATATACCTTGATGCGCGTAATGGCAGGGTATATGAATTTGCTGCTGGAGACGGCGATGCACGCATTCTTTCTTATACCTATTATAATGGAGCCGTATGGATTATGTATAGTGACAGCATACATGCAGGATATGAATCTTATCATATGGAAAGATTTGAAGGAGCTGATAATTTAACGGCAGAAATGGATTTTGGAGAAGAGTCTGCTGATCAAAATGATTCAGAGTCTGAAATGAAATATACATTGAATAGGGACGTCATTTCTTATGATGAATATGCACAATTATGCAGCAAAATTTTTGCTGCTCAGGTGGAGACAGGTTGAAAGAGATATTTTGTGATTAAAAGAGAGTGAAGTCGGTGTATGGGGATGAAGGGATCAGCGTGTCGAAAAATAGGATATATTGTCTAAAAGTGATATAATTTGAAAATAAGAAAAGTGATTTTCAGATTATGTCACTTTGTTATATTGTTGCATGCTGAAATAAGTACTTTAAATTCAAAATGCAGGGGGACAAGTAATTTTGAGCAAAAGGATATTATGTAGGGACATAGGTAATATAGACGAAAAAACAATAAAAATGTATATTGAAAAGAATATGGAGAAGTTGAATAATGGGAATAATTAGCCATTTCCAAGGGTAGCCAAGTGCGATATCGCCCTTTGGGGTAGGACAGTAAGCAATATGACCTTATAGGGTTCTTTTAACCACTACATGAAGTAGTGAATTATGACTGGAGTTAAAAAACAATATTATGTAGCTTAAACTACAGAGTTAAAAATGTATTTTTTTGACAGCGCACATTGCATTTATCAAACAGACAGTGTATAATGTATATTTGTAATTGAATGCTGATTGTTATTTGATAATATGGAGAAATTTTGTAGTAGAAAATAAAGATGGAGGATATACTTTTTGGAACGTTGCAATGCAGAAACTAAAGATATTTTAATTATCCAATGTCCTTTTAATAAACGTGTTGGAATAGGCAATATTTTTCCATTAGGAATTGGATATTTGATGAAGGCATTGGAGAAAAATGGAAATAGTTTTAACTTTTATGATTGTGCCTATGAAATAGAAAATGTTGATGATGACAGTATAACAAAGGTATTAGAAGGACTTAGTTTTTTTTCTAAAGAGACATGTATATGAGATTATTGCTATTAGCGGAGTAACAATTGGAGCAGTTTTGTCTTTAAAATCCGTCATTGCGGTATGTAGAAAATATGCATCTACATCGAAATTAATAATGGGAGGTCCTTTGCCAAGTATTGAAGAAACCGTTAAAGTATTTTTTGAAAATTTTTCAATAGATGGAATTATGCGTGGAGATGGTGAGGACGTACTACCAGCATTTATAGCCCACATAAAAGATGGAAATTCAGTAGAGTCATTTTATGGAATTACTACAGAGGGTAAAATGGGACCTTTGAATGTATTGCATGATATCAATAGAATCCCGATTCCATATAGAGATTGTAGTATCATGAACCGGTATGGAGTTTCAAGAAAAAGAGGATTATTTTCAAAAAAGAAATCTTCGACAATTATTACATCAAGAGGATGTCCATGTAGTTGTTTTTATTGTGTTTCTGGTAATTCTAGAAGTAGAAAATTTACTAAACGTTCTTGGGATAATATTGCAGATGAAATACAACTGCTTGTCAATAAATATGATGTTGACAATATCGTGTTTTATGATGATTGCTTTTTTCCGAACAAGAAGCTAGTTAATGATGATGCGGAAAGATTTCTTTCAGAAATAGAAAGAGTTGGATGTAAAGGAAAATTTTCTTGGCAGGTAGAGCTAAGAGCGGATGTAGCATCTAATATATCAAAAAAATTGTTGCAGGCAATGTATATATCTGGATGCCGGCAGATAAATTTAGGAATTGAAACTCCTGATCCGGATTTTTTAAAATATTTAGGGAAAACCGTTTCGGTTGCAGATGTTTATACTGCCTGCAATAATATAAGAACTTTTACTCCAAAGATGATTATGGGAGGAACTTTTATTGTGGGAGGGCCTAATGTTAGTGAGAAAGTAGTGTTGCAAACAGCAAAATATGCAAAAGACTTAGGATTGCATTTTGCGAATTTTTTTCCTTTGGAATTACACCCGGGGACTCCACTGTATAGGAAAATATATAGTGATTCTGATGAATGGTTTCAAACTATAATTCATCACAAAAATAATAGCCAATGCTTGCTTTATGAGAACTCGGATTTTCCTGAAATGCAGCTGAAAAAAGCGGTTGAAAAGGCGTATGCTTTATTTTATGATACTGCGTGGGAAAATAGGATGGAGAAAATGTTAGGAGATGAATATGGGGATATATGGAGCGTCCTTACAAAAAGGAATAAGAGATTAGCAAGGAGGTAATTTTTGTGCGTGAAATTAAAAAGATTTGTTTAGCGATATCATATTATTGTGAGTTAAACTGTCAGCATTGTTATGTTCCTCAGCAATTAAGGGATAAGTATGATGAAATCATGGCATATGAGCTTTCTATTGAGCAGATTAAAGAGTTTCTTGAATATCTTGTGATAAACTATAGATTGCAAAAAGTGGATATAACAGGTGGAGAGGCTCTTCTTACAAAAGTATGGAGCAGAACAAAAGAAGTTGTTGAATTTGCTTTATCAAAGGGATTAGAGGTACAAATAAATACAACTGGTTCTGGTAATATTACTCCTTATATGATAAAGGAAACTTTTGGTGAAAATTTAACAAATTTGCTTTTGCATGTAAGTTTAGATGGTATTGATGAACAATATGTAGATAGTTTTCGTGGAAGGAAAGGGGCATTTCAAGCTTCAACTCAGTTTATGAAGGATGCACTTGCTTTAAGAATTAAAGTGCGGACACGGTTAACGATGTCTCGTGAAAATATTGAACAGATTGTTCCATGTTATGATTTTGTCTCTGGTTTAGGGGTGCATAGTTTTATGTGTAAGCCGGTAAATATTGTAGGAAATAGTTTGAAAAATAGTTTGAATACACTTAGTACAGATGAGTTAAGAAAAGTGCAATTGAAATTACTTGAGAGAAGTATGGGTAATAGCACAGCGTTACATTTACCAGCACCGCTTGCAATCTGTAAAAAAGAAATACCAAATGACGCAAATGTTGAAATATTCCATTGTTTGTGCGGTAAACATATGATTTACGTAGCGTACAATGGAGATATATTTCCATGTACATATATGGCAGGAATGAATAATTGTCAAGAGTATATTATTGGCAATATTAGAGATTCTAAGTTTGATTTTAGTACTGTGTGGGAGAAGAGTGAGACATATGCGGAGTTTAGAAAGGACGAAAAGTCTGTTTGTACAGCACATCGATTGTCAGTTGAGACAGCGTATGTATAGCGTGAACATAGATTAGAAGGGGGAGGAGAGTATCTGTTTAATATTTTGTTTATTGGGCTTGGACCGCATGCGAAACATCATCATTTTAAAATAATGCAAATAATGAGTTTTTTTGCAAAGCGAGCGCTTAACCTATTAGTAGATAAGCAAAAAATTAATAAAATAATCATATCAACTGAACCTAAAGCTCATATGGCATATATTCGATGGGCGATAGATAAAGGATTGGATTTTTTGGTGGATAAGCCTATTTTTTCAGAAACGTATGGGGATGTTTTGCGTAATGGAAAAAGTGAACTTTATAAACACTTTTTAAAAGCAAGTAACGATATCTGTCGAAAGGGAATTAATGCATCAGTAATGATGCCGCGACGTTTGCATCCTGCAATATTACTGATATGTGATTATCTAACTAATTTTATTAGTAACTATAATGTTCCAATTACACATACTAATTTTTATCATGGGGAAGGTATGTGGAATATGCCTAACGAGTTTTTTACAAGGGAAAATCATCCATATAAATATGGTTATGGGGCATATTTTCATACTGGTTATCATTTTATTGATTTATTGTTGTATATATTGAAAATTAATATGTATTTGGGTAAAGGGGATTATGATTTGTTGAAATACTGCCGATTAAGGATGCGCTGAAAAGAGATTTTTACGCTGTAATGTGCAAAATTGAAAACTGGTCAGTCAGGACTCTGCGTGAACGCAAAAAATCCATGCTTTATGAGCGTACAGCAATATCAAAAAAACCTGATGAAACAATAAGAAATGAAATAACAGAATTAGCTGAAGCAAAGAAAATGTCGTTAGATATGTTTTATCGTGATCCATATATGTTGGATTTCCTTGGCTTGAAGGACACATACAGTGAAAAGGATCTGGAAAATGCTATTCTTGCCCAATTAGAAAATTTTATTTTGGAAATGGGTTCAGATTTTGCATTCTTAGCCCGCCAAAAGCATTTTGTCCTTGATGGCAAAGACTATTATATGGATGAGCGTGATATAATAGGGACAAATCAGAGGAAACCCAGTAAAATCAAGGGGTTGCAG
>CAJUHV010000018.1 GCA_910586445.1 uncultured Eubacterium sp. | reverse complement strand
CACTTCCGACATTCCGCACCATAATAGGGCCATACTTCTGTTCCAGATATTTTTGGTATGCATCTACCTTTGATGTGTTCGCCTCTTCTCCCGTTTTCTGCAGCTGTTCTGTAAAACCCGCCCTGCTTGTCGATGCTTTGCGGGCTTCTATGAATTCTGCCGATGACACTGACATCTTTTCACTTGTCACGCAGGCGTGCGCGATATCACCATTCCCATCTAATGCAATCAGATAACCCTTCCGGGGATTTGGATTCATAATCATTCCTCCCCCATAAGGAACCGTCAATCTTGGATGTATCCATCACGTTGTAGTAGGCTCCGGGAAACCTCGCCTGCCACATGTCCTTAAAACTCATTCCCGATACATCTGACCGCCCCACCGCCTTTGCCGCCGCAAGCTCCGCAAAGCTCACGCCTCCATTCTTATCAGCCGCCGCATTCTTCCGGTACTGCTCCGCCAGATAGTACCCTCCCAATTTACCTGTCACTCCGAAATCCATCTTCCTCTCTCCTCTCATTTTTCATCATCACAGACAGGATAAACACCCTGCCGTTTAACTTAAAATCCATTGCTCCCTGGTATTTCTCCGCCGTGCTTTTGATGTTGACCATCCCTATCCCGTGATTCTCCCTGTCCGCCTTGTCCGTAACGGGGAACTCATTCTGCGGTCTCCTCACAACCCTCCCGTCAAAGCTGTTCTCCACTTTCAGGAAAAACAGCTCCCGCTTTTGGAATGAGCTGATGCGGATAAAGGCTTCTGCATCCGGTTCGGTCGCTTTCAGTTTCCGGCACGCCTCTATTGCGTTGTCCAGCGCATTCCCTAAAATAATGCCGATATCATAACTTTGGATGGACAGTTTTTCAGGGAACTGCAGCCCTTCCACATCCATGCGCAGATCCGGCCCCGTGCCGGCAATCTCATGGTATTTCATGTTCAGCAGGGTATCCACCACCGTATTCCCTGTCTTAAAACGGAATTCCAGTCTGTCCATCGTCCGGCTCAGCTCCTCCAGATATACCTGCAGTCCGTCCTCCTTCCCTGCCGCAAGCTGCATGATGACAGAAATTGTATTCTTCATTCCCTGATTCCCGTAATGAAAATGACCACCGCATCCACGCCGGACTGCCGGAGGGTCCTCGCCGCCTCAATGCCGCCCATGCCCTCCATCTGTATATCTAGGAAGATCATGTCAAAATTCAAAATTCATCACCTCGGATTTCTGTTTCTGCCGTCACTTTATTTATCGGCAGATTTTCTGATATTTTGGGATGCATGGAACGAAAGGCATATAAAATGGAGCGAAAGGCATAAATCCAGTACGGGAAATCCAAAAACAGGTCTAAAGTTTTTCGCCATTCGTCCGATATAGGGGGCAGCACAAACGCAAACCGCCGTGTAAGCATATTATAGCTGGTTCTCCCGCTTTCCAAGTTTTTCTGAACAGGAAAAAGGGCCTGTGAGCCCTTTCCTCATTTCTCCTTAGTGCAGTTTATCTATCTCTTGTCAGCATCAAACGTTCTTAATCTCAATTCTATTAATTTCCAACAAAGATGGATAGCTGCGCATCATTTCCCTCACCGCTGCTTTCTGTGGACTTTCGTTTTTTCTTGCCATAATAAAACCTCCAAACTGTGTAATTTTATCTTACATCAGTTTGAAGGTTTACACAAACTTTGGGATAGTCCCCCGCTGACAGGAAAAACTCGAAAAATATATACATCATTCCCGCTTATGTTCCGGCAGTTTTTCCCACTGGTTAAAAACAAATAGCATCAAAATGGGATAAATGCAGTATGCTCATAGACATACTCTCCTTTAATTGCATCTGACTGTTCCTTACTGATAATATCAGCATTTTCAGTATCATATTCGAACTCGTCTCATCTATATGATTTTTAGATACTTTTGTATCTGTTTCATTCCTTTTAGTCCATCTATTTCGCATATTATTTCTATTATTTCAAAGCTTCCAAAAATTTTAGAAGCAAAATAGAAGCACTGGAATTTTGATGGGATTTAGGCAACAAACATTATACTGGTTGCAATTCTTTTTCCAATTCAAGCACCTGCTCCAGAGTAAGATCAGAATACAAAGCAATCTCCTCTGGAGACAATTTTCCAGCTTCTATCATTCTTAAAGCAGACTGCTTATTTCCTTGCTCAATACCCTGCTCATATATTTCCTGATAATTCATCTGCAAAGTCATATAATCCAGCCTCCATTTCTCATTCTTTCTGACGGACTGTACCGCCTCGTCTAATTCTCTGGCAAAGTCATCCTCTGGCTCTTTACCATCAATAAAGTCAAGCAGCTTTTTCATTTCCGGAGAAACATCATCCATTGTTCCTTTGGAATTTAAAATAATCTTCGTTGTATCATCACCAAGGCCTTTTTCCAAAATATTCAGGTCTATCTCTTGTTCGCTTGGGAAGATTTCTATTCTCTGTTGTCTGCATTTCAATATTATAAACAGTTTCTCTCCCATCCTCTACATAAATGTCCAAACGTACGCTTTTTGCATCTGCAGAAATATCTATTGTCTCCTGAGACTTCGGATATTCAATGCGAGATATCCTGATGCCAAGTATCTTTCTTGTAACTTTATCATCAACAATTTGGTATAAAAATTGCTCACCATTTTCATATCCTGCTACTTACCATTTAATTCTTTCACTGTATCCTCTTATTTTACATTCCTCATTTAGCTGATTAGCTATTATTTCTATGCTATCAGATTGTTGGATAATAGAGTAAAATTCATTTAAAAAATCAGGAATATCCAATTTTCCAACTTTATAATCTCCACACTATAAAATTCCGATATTTCTTCCTTCTACTTGAAATATTTTCTTATAATTATCTTTAAAGATTTTTTCAATTCTTCCATCAGTATATTCATTATAGATTGTTAACCTGCTATCCGCTGCCATAGCAATTCCATCCTGCAAACAAATTGTTACTATTTCTGACATAAGCTTCTCCCTTGTCCATACTCACTTCTCCAAATCATAAGCAGGTTCTCATTTTTTCTATTCTAACATACCTTTTCTCCATATTCTACCACTTATATTTCCTTGAAATGTAAAAAGTTCCTGTAAACAGTGCCACTGCACCGTTTACAAGAACTTTTGTTTTAAATATCAATGTGTCGACAAAATACGACAATTATTTCATCTGCGCTGCAACCTCAGCCGCAAAATCTTCACTCTTCTTTTCAAGGCCTTCACCCGTTTCAAAACGGATAAATTTCTTTATTGATACTGTCGTGCCGGCTTCTTTGGACACCTCAGCCAGATACTGTCCGACTGTCTGCTTTCCATCTGCAGCCTTTACATAGACCTGATCTACCAGACAGATCTCTTTTAATTCCTTGCTTACACGTCCTTCGATCATGCCGTTAATTACTTTCTCAGGCTTCTGGGACTCTTTCGGGTCATTCATAATCTGCGCACGCAGAATTTCTTTTTCGTGTGCAATATATTCATCGCTGATTTCGTCCCTGCTGACATACTTTGGATTCAAAGCTGCAATCTGCATGCACAGGTTGCGTACCGCTTCTTTTACTGCATCATTCACTACAGAAGTGTCTGCTACAGT
This sequence comes from uncultured Eubacterium sp., assembly GCA_910586445.1. GTDB lineage: Bacteria > Bacillota > Clostridia > Lachnospirales > Lachnospiraceae > Eubacterium_J. The sequence goes on along the minus strand of CAJUHV010000018.1, from coordinate 55,339 downwards.
CACTACGCCGATACGTCCGCCTCCGTGGATGTAATCTACGACACAGCCGTTTTCAGCTTCGACTTTTTCAAATCTGCGGATTTTCAGATTTTCTCCAATTACTGCCACCTGTTCTACTAAGGCATCTTTCACAGTCTTGCTGGAATCTTCGATCCATGCTTCTTCCATAAATGCATCCATGTCTGCCGCATCTGAAGCAAGTGCCTGTTTTGCTACCAGTCCTACATATGCCTGGAATTTTTCATTCTTTGCTACAAAATCTGTCTCAGAGTTTACTTCTACAATTGCTGCACGTTTGTTATCGTCTACTACGACTTTTACAATGCCTTCTGCAGCGATGCGTGAAGCCTTCTTTTCTGCCTTTGCCTGACCGTTCTTTCTTAAATATTCTACGGCTTCATCCATGTTGCCGTCTGTCTCACCCAGAGCTTTTTTACAATCCATCATGCCTGCGCCTGTCATCTCACGCAGTTCCTTTACCATTGCTGCTGTAATAGCCATTTTATTTTCCTCCAAATTAATCCTGTAATCATTTGGCAGCTGTGCTGCATTTTAGATCCTATATCTTTATTCTGCTGCAGCTGCTTCTGCTGCTTCATCAAATGCTTCTGCTGTATCTTCCGCTTCGCCCTGCTTTGCTTCGATTACTGCATCTGCCATTTTGGAGACAATCAGTTTTACTGCACGGATTGCATCATCATTACCTGGAATTACAAAGTCTAATTCTTCCGGGTCGCAGTTTGTATCTGCAATGCCGATCAGAGGAATGCCTAATGTATGGGCCTCCTGAACACAGATTCTTTCTTTTTTTGGATCAACGATAAAAATTGCATCCGGGATTCTCTTCATTTCCTTAATGCCGCCCAGGTTTTTCTCTAATTTTTCCTGCAGCTTTTTAAGAGCAAGAACTTCTTTCTTAGGAAGGCGTTCAAATGTTCCGTCTTCTTCCATTTTTTCAATGCTCTTTAATTTGCCGATACGGCTCTGGATCGTCTTAAAGTTGGTCAGCATGCCGCCGAGCCATCTTTCATTTACATAGTACATGCCGCAGCGCTCTGCTTCGGTACGGATTGCATCCTGTGCCTGTTTTTTCGTACCGACAAAAAGAATCGTTCCTCCGTTCGCTACGATATCCGCTACTGCATTATACGCCTCGTCCACTTTGCCGACAGATTTCTGCAGGTCTATAATGTAGATCCCGTTTCTTTCTGTGTAAATGTACGGAGCCATTTTCGGATTCCATCTTCTTGTCTGATGTCCGAAATGAACACCGGCTTCTAATAACTGCTTCATTGAAATAACACTCATTTTTCTTTCCTCCATTTGGTTTTATTCGTCCATATGCTTCCGACTGCAGTACAACCCAGAATCAGCCGGGCACCTATACTGCTCCACATATGTGATTTTTATAGACCTGTATACTATAGCACAGGCAGCGGACCGTTGCAAGCATTTTCTGGAACTGATCCGCCAGGGCGTGTTTGACAAATGATTGTATTGTATAAAATCACTTCGTTACATTAGCGCCTTGTAGTCAGGATTACGGCAATCTGGCGGAATGTCGCGCCTTTTGTGATTTCGTAAGTACCCGGCTGAAGGAGATTTGCATATCCATGTTCGCCCAGATACGAATTAAATTCATCGGCACTGTCTACAAGGCCGGCTTCAAATACCTTGGCAGACACGATTCTGGATACATCGCCGGACTCTATTGTAATGATCGCCTTATTCGATGTCTGTGAACCGCCGGACGGTTTTGAATCAGAATCCTTGTCTTTATTTTTATCTGTGTCTTTATCTGTATTTTTATCAGCATTTTTATCTGTATTTTTGTCAGAATCTTTATTACCAGTGTTCTTATCTGAACTGTTGTCCGGCCTGCTGCCAGAATTATCGTTCTGATCTGTGTCCTTATCTATATCAGAATCAGTATCAGGCTCTTTGCTAGTATTCTGATCCGGGTCAGTATCATCCTTCTGCGTCGGATCACTGCTGTCTGGATTGTCAGCCTGATCTCCCAGCGGATCTTCGTCAGGATTCCGGGAATTATCCTGAGAACCCTGGCTGCCGGAGCCATCTCCGCTGCCGTCTGGATCATTCGTGCCTTCATTCCCGCTGTCTGTGTTATCCGGCCTGTTTTCCAGATCCACAGCTGAAGTACCCGGCTGCTGCATATCAGCCAGTGTACCGGATGAACTGTCCTCCATCACCATGCCGAGCTTTGTGGCCCGGCGCATTACTTCTTCATCTGAGATATTATTCTGAAATAAAAACGCAATCGATAATATGAGGGTTGCTGCGATGACACCGATTCCTGCCCCGCGCAAATAATATTTGAATCTCATCTGATCAATCTCCTTTGTAAAGTCCCAGAATCAGCCGCACTTCACCTACACCCATGCCGAGCTTCTTTGCGATTGCTACTGAATCCTTCCCTTCCTCATAGAGCTTTAATATTTCATCCCTTACATTTACCTCGTCTTCTGACTCGCTCGGCTGTTCGTTTTCTATGGCCTGCGTTTCATCATCTAAAGCTGCAGCTGATTCTGCTGCCTGCGTCTGAGGAGCTGCCGTCTGCGTCTGAGGCTTCACTGGTTCTGCTGTTGGTACAGCAGCAGCATACTGAGGCTGCACCTGCTTTAGCTGGCTGAGGTAATAATTCGTCATTTCCTCTTCCTGAGACTTAAAGTCCTGCAGCTGCTGCGTAAGGTCAGAAGTAAAGCTGGTCAGTTCTGTATGCTTATCATTGAGCATACTGTATAAAAACATAATCTCATTATGCGTTTTATTCATCTTTTCTATTACAGTATCCGAATATTCATTGATTGCCATGATCTTTTCATTCGTCTGCTTTTCTAAAGAACGCTCTGTCCGCTCCTTGCTGGCATCAATCGTATCTTCAACCAGATCTACGACCCTCTGTTTAGACCTGTCCAGTTCATGTTCGAGCATTACACTCATCTCTTCCTTGCTTAATTCCGAAATATGCTCAAGCTCATCCGGCGACAATTTTTCTGTCACCCAGAAACTCGCCAGAATAAACAACATGCCAATAATCAATAATATGATTTCTATCGCTGTCATCCACGTATCCTCTGCACTTTTTATCCTTATTTACTGCCGCGGGGCACCGAGCCGATGCAGCCTGCTGCAATCAGGCGGCTGCCCGGACTATCATACTTTTATGTCAAAGCCGCCGGACATTGTCATCTTCAGCTTTACGCTGCCGTCCGGCAGATTTTCTTTCTTATCCTTTTTCTTCCTGCGCCGGTTTTCATACTCATTCGAGCCTTTTTCTTTTGCATCAAACTTTTTCTGCTGATTATCTGCATTTTCCTTTTTCTGCACTTCCTGTGCCTGGCTCTGATCTTTTTGTTCCTTCTGGATCTGGATATTCTGCTGCTCTACGGCAGGCTTTTGATCCTCCTGATGCCTTAATGTGCTGACATCCTGCGTATTCTGTATCATTCCATTGAAATGGACTGGATGTACGGACATACAATCACCTACACTTTCACCTCACGAAATGCATTCTGCTACTTTTTCGATAAAATATTCATATATGCTCCCATTGTCTTCTGCATCTTTAATAAAGCTTTTGTATGAAGCTGTGATACCCTCGACTCGGAGACTTCCAATACCCTGCTGATTTCCTTTAATGTCAGATCTTCATAATAATACAATAATATTACTTTTTTTTCTTTTTCGGTCAGCTGCTGCATTGCATCCTGCAGCTTTTCTTTCAGTTCTGTTTCCTGTACCTGCTCTTCCGGCTGGATAAAATGGGAATTGTTTCTGGCATCCATAACCGGCTCTGTGCCCTGTTCGATAAATTCATTCAAAGAAACCACATTGGTGATTTTCAACTGTGACTGCCATTCCTGCAGCTCGTCATTTGATACCCCCAGCTCCTGTGCGACTTCCTCATCTAATGCGGTCTTTCCCGTCTGCATTTCGACCCTTTTTATTGCTTCATCAATCTTTTTCTGCTTCTGGCGAACCGTTCTGGGAATCCAGTCCATCTTGCGGATTTGGTCGAGTATTGCCCCCCGGATTCTCAGGCTCGCATAAGTCTCAAATTTTACTTCCTTGCCCATATCAAATTTGTCGATTGCATCAATAAGTCCGAAAATTCCATAACTAACCAGATCATCGTATTCAACATTGTACCCTAAATACATGCTGAGTCTGCCTGCAACTACCTTTACAAGCGGCGCGTATTCCAAAATGATCTGTTCCCTCAGCTCCGGTGTCTGCTTGGCCTGATACATTTCCCAAAGCTTTTCTTTTGAAATTTTTTTCATTATAAACCTCCAGACAGCTTCATTTTACCCATTCTCGCTCTGATGCTCTTCCTCATCCGTGGTTTCTTCATCCTCAAGAATCTCCCCGTCAACAAACCCAAGGTCGTCTGCCGTAAACTCATCATCCAGTTTTGTCATATTCATATCTAAAATGATTTTAATGATATAGCCAAGTATATAAAAACCAATCAGCACACAAAACATAGACCTGATCAAATAAGAAAGGCTGAAATCATTCATATAAGATATAATGCACAGTACAAAACCGGCCGCCAGCATTACAATAGCAGGAATTTGCTTTGTCTTCATAAAATTCCTCCTGTAAATTCAAATTTTCTTCAGCATTTTGCCTACTGACTTTATGTAATATTCTCCCGTATCACAATGAAGCTCCACGGTCCGTCCATAGTTTAAGCCTGTATCTTCCGCGACCAGGCGGATTCCCAGCTCTTTTAACTTCTGCTTTGAAGCCAGTGCGTTTTTTTGTCCGATACTGCCTATGCCGTCAGACCCGCTGACTTCAAACATCTTTGCACCACCTGCTATTTTAGCAACCATACGCGGCTTACTAGCCCCGGCCCTGACCATGCGCTTTACCAGCTCCTCAATCCCGGTATCAGCAAATTTGGCAATATTCGAATTATTTCTAATCTTCGTACTATCCGGCAGCATAATATGCGCCAATCCGCCGATCTTCGTCACCGGGTCCCAGATCGCAATGCCGATACAAGAACCAAGCCCGAGCGTTGTAATCGTATCCGGACTTTTACATATGTTTAAGTCCGCCATTCCAACTTTTATCATCTGACTCATCTGTTATACTCCTATACAGTTATATGAATATTTTAAAGCATGATCCCCAACGAACTTAAAATCTTATCATAAGAATCTAATTCAGGCAGAAGAATAAAATATCCTTCAAGCATAGTTTCTCCACCAAATGATGTCTCAATCAGAAGCGCGTTGTCCCCATACTGTCCAAACTGGATAGCCGGAATACTCAAAATAGCCCCTGCCATATCTACAGATAAATAAGGTACCGTAGGCGCAATATTCATATTCGTCATAGAAGCGATTGCAGACAGATATGAGCTTGCAATAATATTTCCGATCTCCTTCATTGCAGACAGATCCATCTCATCAAAATCCTCATTATAATCGTCACTCCTGCCAAGCAGATGATTGACCAGATAATGAGCCGCATCCATTTTCAATAAAAACATCAGGCTGCCTTCTATATCATTCTGCACTCCCAGATATATGCCTACAATCTCTTCTTCTTCTGAGCCGATTGCAGTATTCAGCTCTTGAACCGCCATCAGCTTGACATTTGGAACCTCCATATTTAATTTAACGTTCAGCAGGGTAGCTACGGCAGTAGTAGCATTTCCCGCTCCAATATTCCCAATCTCGCGTAAAACATCAAAATACATACTGTTTATTTCGTCAAATGTGAATTTGCCCATATCATTCTCCCTGCAATACAAAATTCCTTCAGCTGGCCATTTATACATATAGGATATAGCAAGACTACAGCTTTATCCGGCATTCTGCCGGAATGAAACATACAGCCCCGCTATATCCTGTTCATAACTCTTTATGCACTCTCATGTTCATCTATGATTGCATTGATATCAAATAATGAAACGAGTTCATCTCCATTCTTTCCGATGCCGTTGATAAACATTTCCTTTCCTTCCTGGGAACTATGGGATAACTTATCGATCTCACTTGTACCAAGGTTAATTACTTCTTTAACTTCATCTACAACAATTCCTAAGGCATCTTTTTGCTCAAATTTTAAAATTATGATCCTGGAAGCATTTGTGTATACATCATCTTCAAGCCCCATCTTCCTGCGTATGCTCATAACCGGAATGACCTCGCCGCGCAGGTTGATCACGCCCTTAAAATAAAACTGGGAGGTCGGCACCCTTGTAATCTTCTGCATCCTTACAATGTTGTCAATAAAACTAATATCTATTCCATACTGTTCACTTCCGATTTTCACAACAATGTACTGTTTTTTTGTTTCTTCTACTGTTTCAATATAATCCAAAGCCGGCACCTCCCTTACATTAACGTATTCACATCTAAGATTAACGCGATCTCGCCGTCACCTAGAATTGTTGCGCCGCTGATAATCTTGCTGTTGCTGATAAATTTTCCAAGTGATTTAATAACGATCTCCTGCTGTCCTAACAGGTTATCTACTACAAGCCCGGCCTGCTTTTCACCTTTGTTTACTATAACAACTGTCAGGCTTTCCGGTTCTGGATCTGGCGGCTCAATATCCAGAATCTGATTTAAGCGGATCAGCGGAATGACAATCCCGCGCAGGTTAATGACTTCTTCCGCCTGCACATACTTAATGTCGGAAACAGGCACATCTTCGATCGTAATAATCGAACCGAGTGCAATTGCAAACAGCTCGTTATGTACTTCTACAAGCAGCGCCTGTATGATTGCCAGTGTCAGCGGAAGGCGTACAATAAATTTTGACCCTTCGCCAAGCTTGCTCTTTACCTCTACGTCGCCGCCTAATGCTTCGATATTTGACTTAACGACATCCAGGCCGACGCCCCTGCCGGATACATCTGTAATTTTCTTTGCCATGGAAAAGCTCGGCATAAACAGAAAATCAATGATCTCTTTCTGGGTGAGGTTTGCTGCCTGCTCCGGCGTTACAAGTCCTCTGTCGATTGCTTTATTTTTAACAGTCTCTGTATCAATTCCGTTTCCATCATCACCTACTTCGATAATGACATTGTTTCCTTCCTGATACGCCTTTAAATTGATCGATCCGACTTCCGGCTTTCCTCTTTCTTTACGCAGTTCTGCACTTTCCAGTCCGTGGTCTGCCGAGTTGCGCAGCAGATGCTGCAGCGGATCGCCGATCTGATCTACTACTGTACGGTCAAGCTCTGTATCTTCACCGGACATATATAGTTCCATCTTCTTATCCAGTTTCCGGGAAAGGTCACGGATCATACGCGGAAATTTTGCTACTACGCTCTCAATCGGAACCATTCTCGCTTTCATGACGGATTCATGCAGGCTCGTCGTAATACGTTCCAGATACTCGATCTGGTCCCTGAACGACTGGCTCTGGGTGCCGTCGCCGGAATCACTGGAGCTGATCGATACAAGGCTGTTTTTAGCAATAATAAGCTCGCTGACCTGATTCATCAGTGCGTCCAACTTTTCAATATCCACACGTACTGTCCTGTTGGCAACCGGCTTATTTGCAGGCTTGCCTTTTGCGGCCCCCGATGAAGACTTTGCCTGATCTTCCTTGACAGGTGCTGCCGTAGAAGAAGCTGCCTTTTCAGCCGGAAGTGCCTTATCCAGTTCTGGCGCCTTTGTCTTGCCTGCAGCTTCTGTAAGTGACTCAAACTTCAGCTGCTCTCCTATGACATCCTCGATCTCGGACACCGTCTTTGCAGCCGTAAGCATATGCTCTACTCCCTCATGGTCGGAAACAGCGAAAAAGCTGAAATCAAGGTCAAATTTTTCATCCTCAATATCCTGCAGGCTCGGACTGTATACGACAACCTCAGCAAACTCTTCAATTGCCTTAAATACCAAAAATGCCCGCGCTGCCTTTAACAGGCATTCTTTTTGAATATACACCGTAAAACCAAATATTACTTTTCCGCTTTCTTCAGCACTCTTCAGCGCTTCACGTCCGCTGGAGGCAATCTGCATGGTCAGGTATTTTTTCTCATGCTCTGCTGTTTTGGAAACAGATGCCTCTGCCGCCGCATCCGCTGCCTCTGCTTCTTTTTCTTCTTTTGGGGCAGGTGCAGTATCTCCGTTTAAAATGCCATTTAATGCAGAGATAATTCCCTCATTATCATTTGTCCCTTCATCCGAAGTCTCTTTAATGATATTCAGATAACCTTCAATGGCATCCAGGCATTGAAACAATACGTCAATGATATCGCCGGTCACTTTGATCTTATCGTTACGCACTTCCTGAAATACATTTTCCATATCATGCGTCAGGTGCTGCATGCGCTTAAATCCCATTGTACCGGCCATACCCTTTAAAGAATGGGCCGCACGGAAAATCTCGTTAATGACGTCATGATCTTCCGGCTCATTTTCCAATGCCATAATATTATCGCTAAGGCTCTGGATATGCTCTGCTGTCTCATCAATAAAAATCTCGAGATATTGACTTACATCCATGTTATTTTACCCCCACTTGATTAATTATTCTTTTGGGAATATTCGTAAGAGACACAACCTCGTCTGCAAGACCAGCCTCTGCAACAGCCTTCGGCATGCCGTATACAATGCATGTCGGTTCATCCTGAGCTATGACATAAATAGGCTTTGTCCTCTCCAGCTCACGAATGCCGTCCGTACCGTCTGCACCCATGCCGGTAAGCACTACGCAGACAATCTGGTCATACTTAGACCGCTTCAGCGATTTGTACATTACATTTGCACATGGACGCAGTCCGCCGATTGCAGGTGCATCCGATAAATGAACCTTGTGATTGCCGCTTTTATCAGGTACAATCTCCAGATGATAGCCGCCCGGTGCGACATAGACACAGCCCTTTTTTAAGATCTCATTATCAACTGCCTCTTTTACCTGCACCTTGCTCAGCTCATTTAAACGCTCTGCCATAGACCTTGTAAAGCCTGTCGGCATATGCTGCACAAGCACCATCGGTGCATCCATATTTTTATCCAGAAACGGCACCACGCTCTGCAGCGCTTTCGGCCCGCCCGTAGAACAGGCCAGCGCAACCAGCTTGCTGCTGCTGCTGGGAACCTGCTTATGCGGCAGAGAACGGATTGACGATACAGAAGCCGAAGCTGCTTTTGCTGCCATAGAGGCCGTACCTGAAGTGCCAAAAGGTGTGAGCCTGGCCCTCGGCTGGGGCAGCACTGAGTTCAAAAGCGAAATCAGATTGTTGCGGAACTGCACGCCTTTAGCCTCTATAATATTTTCCGGCTTTGTCAGAAAATCAATAGCGCCATGCTCCATCGCCTGTATCGTAATGGCTGCATCATCCTTTGCCAGTGAGCTTACAATGACTACCGTAGCACGAATATTCTCTTTTTGCAATTTTTTCAGAAGCTCCAGGCCATTCATCTTTGGCATATTAATGTCCAAAAGTACAGCGTCATAACTGCGGCTCTTGATTTTCTCATATGCTTCCAGTCCATCCCTGCATGTGTCTGTTGCCTCATACTCATTACTTGTATTAATTATATCACAGATGGCTCTTCTCATGAGTGCAGAGTCATCTACAACTAAAATATTTTTTTTCATGGCTCATCAGCGCTTCTTTCTTTTATTCTATTTTTTCGTTCTTCATCAAAAATATATCGGATGATCTCTTCACGTATCTTGCGGTCCCTGACCACAAACTCCACCCGGTTTTCAAATCTCTGATGTTCGACAGGTGATACAAAAGATGATAGAATGTGTGCTGGTATCAGATATGTTTCTGAATTTTCTATGCCGCTCAGCCGTATTTTTATCAGAATATAAGAATCATTCTTAGTCTCCGTATCTGATAAAAACCGCGCCCCGCCGCCGCTGATATCTACGATTGAACCACTCCGGCCTGTCGCACTGACCGAAGGCTGTTCTAACACTACCCCATATCCTCCTTCCGGCATGGACAGTGCCTGCTCCATTGTAAGATCATAATACGAGATATCAATTATACACGGCATGCGGTAGTATTCCCGGCGCTGATATTTATGCAGCTGACTCTTTAAGCAGACCCGCAGCATATACATATTATTAGACTTATAACGCTCTTTCACAAGCCCCAGCCCGCGGTAAAGGCCGCCTTCCGAATAAAACACAAATTCAAAACGAATGCCGATCGGCAGCATTACGACTTTTCCCGCCTCTGTCGGCATGGTCAGCTCCAGCTCATCATCCGTAAAAATATTGGCAACCTGGCTCTTATAAATATGTGCCCGCACACCTGTCCTGCGCTCCTGCTCAATCTGCTGCATCATGCACAAATCCACTTTATTGCCAGGGTGAATGATATTCGCAATCATAATTCTCCTCTGTTATAAACGAATAAGGCTCCATTCTTCATTTGAAAAAACTAAAAAACAGCTCCCGTATTCCTAATCGTTCTTCTTCCATCATCGGCTCGCCGTCAATCAGGCTCTGTGCCAGCGATTCAAAAGCTCTGGCTGATCTGGCATTCGGTGCACTCAAGGATACAATTTTCTGTGCACGCACCGATTTTTCTAATAAAATGTCCTGCGGGATCGTACCGAAAAACTGTACTTCACCCTGTAAAAACTTTGATATGACAGAACTTAACTTATCATATACAATCTGTCCGTCTTCCGGTGAAACTGTCCGGTTAACAACCACTTCAATTTTCGTGCTGTGACGGATAAATCCCGGATTTCCATATAATGCCTTAATCAAGGAATATGAATCTGTCAGCGAACTAGGCTCCGGCGTCAATACCAGCAGCACTTCAGGACTTGCAGATACGAATTCCATGACATTATTGGCAATGCCTGCTCCTGTGTCTATCAGTATAAAATCTGTAAGCTCATCCAGCTCGATCAGATTATTGACCAGACGTGTAAGCTGATTCTTTGTCAGATTATTCATTCCGGTAATTCCGTTTCCTCCCGAAATAAAGCCGATTTCCATAGGGCCTTCTGTAATTATATCACGCATTTTCTTGCCATGGTATATCATATCACTTAGATTATATTTAGGAATTGCACCAAACATAACCTCCACATTTGCCAGCCCCATATCCGCATCAAAAATAATTACCTTCTTCCCCAGCCTGCGCAGCTGGACAGCCAGGTTAACGGCAATATTTGATTTTCCTACCCCGCCCTTTCCACTGGTAATCGTAATGACCCTTGCTTTGGACACAGAACGAGCCTGTTTGGACTTAATCACATTCCTCAGTTGTTCTGCCTGATCCATACTCAATCCCCTCCAAGTAATTTCTTCACAATTTTCTGTGTATCAAATACCTCTATGTCATCCGGTACATTCTGCCCATACGTTGCATAAGACAGGTTTGCTCCCGAATACAAATGGATATTTAACAAGTTGCCGTAACATGAGGTTTCATCCAGTTTGGTAAAGATCAGCTTATAATCCGCAAAAGTCTGATAGATATTGCACATATCCTGCAGATCACGATATTTTGTGGTCGCGCTTAAGACCAGATATACCTCTGTCTCATAATCATCGGAAAGACCGCTGATTAAGTTTTTCACATCTTCACACTGTGCAGCGCTTTTATGCGAAAATCCTGCCGTATCCACGAGAACCAAGTCAAAGTCCGATAGATTATCTACCGCATCTTTGATTTCTTCTGTAGAATATACGATTGTCAACGGCATATCCAATATATTTGCATAAGTCCGCAGCTGTTCAGTAGCTGCTATGCGGTATGTGTCTGCCGTAAGGAATGCAACTTTTTTTCCTTCGTCAACTTTATAACGGGATGCAATCTTTGCAATCGTAGTTGTTTTTCCGACACCGGTAGGCCCTATAAAAAAAGCGACCTTCGGCTTTGCATCATTTAATTCAATCGGCTTTGGCTGGCCAAACTTTAAAATAAGCTTTTGATAAATATGCGACAAAATATAATCGATATTATTGCCTTTGTTTGAAATTTTTTCCAGCTCATCCAGAATCTGGTTGGCATATTTTTCATGCACTTCATTATCCAGAAGTGTCTGATAAAGCATTTTAATAAAGGAAAACCCTTCCTGCCCTTTATTTTCACCCGGCACGCTTATGCCATCCTCCTGATTTTTCTTTTCTGCAGAGATGCGGTCTTCTAACAGACTCTGCAGGCTGTCCAGCCGCTCTTCGATCGCACTGGCAGGCACCTGTGCTGGTACTGCCGGGGCATACTCCGGTTCCAGCTGCCTGACCGGCGGAAGTGCCCTCTGCGGCTGTGCGTCCGCCAGATTCTGTCCGGCAACCGGAATCCTGATCGGTTCATCCGCTGCCAGGCTGATGCTCTCAGGCTGCTTCATGGCTGCCTCCGGCTGGCGGAATGCAGTCTCTGCTTTTACGGATTTATCTGATTCATTTTCCTCAAGAGCAGCTGTTACTTCATATATGATTCCTTTAAAAGCACGAAACACTCCTTTGGGCTTTACAGTTTTTACGCTCATGATCACGACATCCGGGCCCATTTCTCTTTTTGCCTTATCAATCGCTTCGCTTTCTGTCTTCCCCTGGAATTTATTAATTGTCATTTACGCTGTCACCATCCCCACTGACTGTAATTCTACATTTGAATCAATCTCATTGTAAGACACAACGATCAGATCCTTAAAATATTCCTCTGTCATCTTCTTAAAATACATACGTACAATCGGGGAAGTAACGATGATCGGATTCTTTCCCAGATTTTCCAATTTCGAAACCTCTGTCTCAACAGACGACATAATCAGCTTTGTCCGCTCCGGGTCAATTGCCAGATATGCTCCCTGTTCTGTCTGTTTTACGGATGACATAATTTCCTGTTCAATATTCGGGTCCAGCGTGATTACGCTGGTTGCCTCATTCGGCATAAAATAACGGTTGGATATTGCCCTCTTTAATGCCTGCCTCGTATACTCCGTCAGTACATCTGTATCCCTGGAAGACATCGCATGATCTGCAAGCGTTTCAAATATGGTAAGCAGGTCACGGATCGAAATGCCCTCAGAAAGCAGGTTCTGCAGTACCTTCTGTACCTCGCCTATGCCAAGCAGCTTTGGAACAAGCTCTTCCACAAGCACAGGATTGCTCTCTTTTACATTGTCAATCAGGTTCTGTACATCCTGCCTTGTCAGCAGCTCTGCAATGTGGTTGCGGATTACTTCCGTCAGGTGTGTCGCAATAATGGACGGAGGATCTACAACTGTATAGCCGAGGCTCTCTGCACGTTCTCTCTGGCTTTCTGTGATCCAGATCGCCGGCAGGTGGAAGGACGGTTCAAAAGTAGGTATGCCGGTTATTTCCTCTTCCACATATCCCGGATTCATCGCCATATAATGGTCAAATAAAATCTCGCCCTCTGTAATCTGAATGCCCTTTATTTTTATAATATACTGATTTGGATTCAGCTGGATATTGTCACGAAGCCGGATAATCGGAACGACCGTACCAAGCTCCAGCGCAATCTGCCTTCGGATCATAACAACACGGTCTAATAAATCGCCGCCCTGGTTTACGTCGGCCAGCGGGATAATGCCGTAGCCGAATTCCAACTCGATCGGATCTACCTGCAGCAGGGAAACAACATTTTCCGGCTTTCGTATTTCTTCTGCTTCTTCTTCCGCCTGTGTCGCCTCTTCTTCCACTGCCTCAACCTCCATAGACTTGTTCATTCCCCTGCCAACAATAATATACATCAGGCCGAATGCGGCAAACAGCACTGGATTTAACGGCGTTACAACTCCCAGAAAAATCAGGGTCATTCCTACCAGATATAGTACCTTTGGAATGCCGAAAAGCTGTGACACTAAAATATCGCTGATATCTGCCTCTTTCGAAGCTTTTGTCACCAGAATACCGGTTGCAAGAGAAATCATGAGTGACGGCATCTGCGATACAAGGCCGTCGCCAATCGTTAAGACACCGTACTGCTGAAGCGCATCCATCGCTTCTAATCCGTCACGGGTCATGCCCATGATCGTACCGCCTATCAGGTTAACAAATGTAATCAAAAGGCCAGCCGAAGCATCTCCCTTTACGTACTTCGTAGCACCATCCATGGAACCGAAGAAAGAAGATTCTGCCTGTATTTTTTCACGGCGCGCTTTTGCCTCGTTATCATCTATCGCTCCCGTATTCAGGTCCGCGTCAATCGCCATCTGCTTACCAGGCATTGCATCCAGGGTAAAACGGGCTGTTACTTCAGATACACGCTCGGAACCTTTATTGATAACGACAAACTGTATAATAACCAGAATGATAAATACAATTGCACCAATTACAAGATCATTCCCGCCTACGAAAGATCCAAACGTAGCTACTACGTTACCCGGATCTCCGGACGATAAGATCAGTCTTGTTGACGACACGTTTAATGCTATCCTGAATATTGTCGTAAACAGCAGCAGGGTAGGGAAAAATGACATATCCAAAACTTCCTGCACGAACAGACAGTTAAACAATACAACCAGCGCAATTGACAGATTAAGCGCCAGCATAACGTCTAAAAGCTGATTCGGGATTGGTACAATAAAGAATACGACCGCTGACAACAAATATAATGCAACGCCCACATCTGCTTTCTTCATGTCTGTCAATCCCACCTTTCCTTCTTATTTCTGCTATCCTGCCAGACAGCGGCATAACAGGGAGCATCTTTTGGTAAAATGATCCCGAAGGCCATAAATCCCATGGCCAGAGTTCTATTTATCGTCCATCTGATACCGGCGGCAAGCTCCGCCTCAGACTGTTTATGATTCCTAACCATATTCTTATCAATACCTATCATATACCGGCAGCGGCAGGAAAGCTGCATGCCGGCATTTATTTTCTTTATAAATTTATTCACCGGCTCTATTACACCCGCATACCAATGTAATATGCCGCACAATCTATCTGATCCCTGACACGCTGCTACAGTTTATTTTTCAGCCGGTATACCGCAGCCAGTATCTCTGCGACCGTCTGGTAAAGCTCCGGCGGTATTTCCTCACCGATCTCTACATTTGCATACAGCATACGTGCCAGCGGCTTGTTTTCTACGATTTCTACATCTGCTTCTTTTGCTTTCTCTTTGATCTGGAGAGCAAGATAATCTGTTCCTTTTGCAAGCACGACCGGTGCCTGCGCTTCTTCTGCATCGTATTTTAATGCAACCGCATAATGCGTCGGGTTCGTAATAACCACATCTGCTTTCGGCACATCCTGCATCATACGCCGCTGAGACGCCTCCCTCATGCGCGCACGCTGCTTGCTTTTGATCTGCGGATCACCTTCTGCATTTTTATATTCATCTTTGACTTCCTGTTTGGTCATCTTCATTTCTTCATGGAATTTCCATTTCTGATAAATCAGGTCTGCAAATCCAAGCACCAGATATGCTAAAGAAATTCTTAGCCCTGTGTCCAGAACGATAGAACCGACCAGCATGACCGCACGCATCAGCGATATGTCGTATAAAAGCAGGAGGTTATGCAGATTCTCCTGCACAGACATATATGTAATCACTGCGATCAATATAATTTTCGCAATAGACTTTAAAAGCTCTATGAGGGAATCTTTGGAAAAAATACGCTTAATTCCATTCATCGGGTTAAATTTGCTCAGCTTTGGCTGCATCGGCTTTGTCGTAATTTTCCACTTTACCTGCAGAATATCCAGAATCACCATTGCAATCACACCGACGATAAAAAATGGCAGCACCATGCTGATAATGCCTCTCATCGCCTCGCCCAGCAGCTGTGAAACAGCCCTGCCTGACGGCCCGCCGGGATTCTGGCCAATAAAATCTGGAATAAGCCCATAAACCCTGTCAAACATGCCGAGCATGCCGCCTCCAAGGCTGGACATCAGCATCTGCAGCATTATAAATAAAATGATCAGTCCTACTGCATTGTTTAGTTCCTTGCTTTTGGCCACTTTGCCGTCGTTTCTGGCGTCATTTAGTTTTTTTCCGGTAGGCTCTTCGGTTTTCTCCCCGCCCTCACCATCCTTTGCAAACCACTGCAGGTCTAAGGGCATACGCCATTGTTCTTTATTCAATAATATACATCCCTTTTATCATATAAACTACCATTCTCTTCATCTCCTGCGCCACAAAATCAGCCACTCCGCCAATCAGGGACAATGCAAGAAACAAAACTGCTAAACCGATCAGCACCTTGATCTGTATGCCGACCGCAAACATGTTCATCTGCGGTGCCACCTTTGCCATAATGCCGAGTATGCAGTTTACAACCATCATACATGCAAAAACCGGCAGCGTAATGCGGAATCCCAAAATAAGCAGGCTGGACATAAAGCTGGTAAATCCGCTCAGCAGGTAATCCCACTGAAAAATCTGCTGGTTGATTGGTATCAGCTGATAGGAATCACATACTGCACGGATCACATACTGATACATATTTGACGCTAAAAGCATCAGCATGATCGAATAGTTATACAGGTTTCCGGTAATACTTTCATTCATCTGTGTCATAGGATTGTATTCCTGCGCCATTGACAGGCCGATCTGCATATCTATCAGCCTACCTGCAAACAAAACAATAGAATTACAGATACTGGCTGAATAACCTATCAGCAAGCCTGTAATTCCTTCCTTAATCACAATAATCCCATATTCCATTATACCTGTGTAAGCAAGGTTCTGCTCCGGCAAAACACCTGTCAGCATAATTGCAATACAGCCTGCTGCTCCTACTTTTGTTCTGACCGGAAGCCCCCTTGTATTAAAAAATGGTGCCGCAAATATACAGGCTGCAATCCGTACCAGAACTAGCAGGAAATATTCAAATGTCTGTAATGAGAACGTCGCATTGAACATGTCACATCCCTATCCCACTATACATACAAGCTGAAATCTGACCATAACTGCGTCATGAATGTAGACATATTATTCAGCATCCATGCACCAATCAGAAGCATCACTGCAAATACTGCCAGAATCTTAGGTACAAATGTCAGCGTCTGCTCCTGAATAGATGTAACCGTCTGAAAAATACTGATAATTAATCCGACAACCAGCGAAGTAAGCAGCAGCGGAGCCGACGTCATAATAATTGTATATATCGCTTCTCTGGAAATATCCATAACCTGCTCTTCTGTAATCATGGAACACACCTCCTAAGTAAAGATCCGGCTTGACCAGGCCTGTCCTATATAAATGTCCTGACCAATTCCTTAATTACAAGATTCCATCCATCTGCCAACACAAACAACAGCACCTTAAAAGGCATAGAAATCGTTGTCGGCGGCAGCATCATCATACCCATGGACATTAATACGGATGACACAACCATATCAATGACTATAAATGGAATATAAATCATAAATCCAATAATAAAAGCTGTACGGAGTTCGCTGATAATAAAGCTGGGCACCAGTACATAAAACGGCACATCATCCATCGTCTCATAATCGACGCCTGCAAGATCACAAAACATATTTATGTCTTTTTCCTGTGTCTGCGGAAACATAAACGCGCGGATAGGCTCCTGTGCACGCTCAACAGCAGTCTCTACCGTAATCTCTCCTGCATCCAGCGGACGGATCGCAGTCTCATTAATCTGCGCAAATACAGGTGACATAATATAAAAGGTCAAGAACAGCGCCAGTCCGACCATAACCTGATTCGGCGGAGAAGACTGTGTTCCCAGCGCAGTCCTTACAAAATGAAGTACAATAATCAGCCTTGTAAAGGACGTCATCATAATCATGAATGACGGTGCCAGAGAAATCACGGTCAGTACAAGCAGCATACGAATCGGTGCTGAAATACCGCCCTCTTCATTCCCAAAGTTAACCCATATGCCATTATTATTATCTTCAGATGCATCATCTACATCTGTATCACCACTTGCAGAATCAAAGCTGCCGACTTCATCTCTGGCATTTGCATACGCATTCTGCCTGTAACAGCACATCAGACAAATGGTAAGCGTCACTATGGCAAGCATAAATGACGCTATGCAATATATTTTCTTTCCTGTATTCATTACAATCTGCCCTACTTTTTCGGAAGATGATGTTTTACTTTGTCAAGAATATCACGGAAACTCTCACCCATATCCATCTTTGTCTCTGCCGCATCTGTAGTGCTGATTTCCAGCTGCTCTTTACTTATTTCAGCCAGCTTCTCGACATGATCCTTACTAACTGCAATGACAAGGTATACATCTCCTGCTTCTATTATCTGTATGTAGTTATTTGCGGTAAGTCTCAGCGTCTCTATAATTTTAAGATTTTGATTACGCATCTGCCCCTGCTGATAACCCGCAAGAAAACGAGTTGTCAGCCAAGCGAGCAGCAGCACAATAACAAAAATTGCCAGAACGCTCATCAGCTGGCCCAGGGAACTAAGCCATGAACCTGCTGTTTTTGACAGCACCATTCTAACCAACTACTTTTTTTACTGCTTCAAGCACACGCTCGGCTTGGAATGGCTTTACAATAAAATCTTTTGCACCAGACTGAATAGCCTCAATAACCATCGCCTGCTGCCCCATTGCAGAACACATAATTACACACGCACTAGAATCCAGCTCCCTGATTGCTTTTAATGCCTGAATTCCATCCATTTCCGGCATGGTAATATCCATCAATACGAGATCCGGCTTTGTTTCATTATATTTTTCAACTGCTTTTACACCATTTTCAGCTTCTCCAGCAATCTCATAGCCGTTCTTTGACAGAATATCTTTGATCATCATCCTCATAAAAGCTGCGTCATCACAAATTAAAACTTTCTTTGCCATAATTGTTCTCCCTTATTTCTCTAATTTTTATTGTTTTGTTTGTTGTGGCATTCTTTTTCTATTATAACATAAAACAATAAGTATTAGCAATTATTTTATAATTTCTGTAATCCTTACACCAAAGCTCTCTTCAATTACTACTACCTCGCCTTTTGCGACATACTTTCCATTTACAAGCACGTCAATCGGCTCACCGGCAATCTTATCAAGTTCTATAATTGTACCTGGCGCAAAATCAAGAATTTCCTGGATCGATTTTGTAGTACGTCCCAGCTCTACTGTTACCTCCAGCGGCACATCCATAATCAGGTCGATGTTTTCTTTCTGGAAAATCGCCGGGTTAAAATCACCAGAAAAGCTTTGGAACTGAGCCTGCTGTACGTTCACCGGCTGCTGCTGCATCATCATCGGCTGCTGCATCATCATTGGCTGCTGCTGCATCATCGGCTGCTGCATCATCATTGGCTGCTGCTGCATCATCGGCTGCTGCTGCATCGGCTGTGGCTGTGGTGCAGCCTGCTGCTGCGTCTGTGCAGGAGCAGGTGCAGTTTCTTCTAAGTCTTTTGTCATAGTCTTCGTTATGCTCTCGCACATCTCCTTTGCAAATGATATCGGATACAGCTGCATAATCGTACTATCTACCAGATCCCCGATTTCCATTTTAAAAGAAATCCTGACAAAGTCTCCTGTCAAAAATTCATCTATTTCTTTTTCATCCAGACTGTCCTTCAAATCGATCAGATTTGCTTCTGGCGGACTGATATCTATCACTTTGTTAAGCATAGATGACAATGAGGTTGCGGCAGATCCCATCATCTGGTTCATTGCCTCACTGATCGCACTTAAATGCAGTTCACCCAGTTCTACTTCTGTATTTGTGCCATCGCCGCCCATCATCAGGTCGGTAATGACCTTTACATCATGTTCCTTTAACACAAGCAGATTGCTTCCGTCCAAGCCTACTGTATAGGCAATTTTAATAAATACACACGGCCTTTCATACTGGCTTACAATATCATCCCATGTAGCCATCGATACAACCGGCGTAGATATGTCTACCTTATAATTAACCAGCGAAAACAATGTAGTCGCTGCTGTCCCCATGCTGATATTGGCAATCTCACCAATTGTATCACATTCGTCAGGAGTTACTCCCGCACTGGAACTAGCAGGCGCAGCCCCTGCAGAATCACCGCCGTTTTGAAGCAGCGCTGTTATCTCTTCTTGTGACAATACTCCATCCATAATATTTTATTCCTCTCTTATAATTGATGTGATCCTGACTGCATAATCATCACCTGATACACCGGGCAGCGCCGTAAACTTCTTTATGCTTCCGACATAAATCCCAAGCTCATCCTCTACCTTTGTATCAAGCCGGATAATGTCACCTACCTGCAGCCCTGCAAAGTCGCTGATCGAAAATGCACTGTGGCCTAAGACTGCCTTAACTGGAATCGGCGCTTTTTCCAAAAGGTTTTCCACCATATCGCTATAGGAAAGCTCTTCCTTTTCCTGCTGGCTGGAATACCAGAACTTAGTATTCAGCTTATCCATCACTGCATCTAATGTAATATAAGGAAGGCACACATTCATAAGACCTTCTACATCACCAATTTTAAGATTGATTGTAACAATCGCTATCATCTCGCTCGGCGATATAATCTGTGCAAACTGCGAGTTCGTCTCAATGCGTTCCAGACGCGGAACCAGTTCTACAACATTTTTCCACGGCTCCCGCAAAAGATTTACACAGACAGTCAGCAGCCGTTCGATAATCAACAGCTCGATCTCAGAAAATTCCCGCGCTTTCGCTAACGGCATGCCCATGCCGCCAAGCATTCTGTCTACCATGGCGTAGCCGATATTCGTCGCCATTTCCAACAGTATATTGCCTTTTAACGGAGCAAAGTTGATCACTCCAAGCAGCATCGGGTTCGAAAGTGAATTGGCGAATTCTGAGTAAGTAACCGCCTCCGAGTTCACGACCTCGACCTGTATATTCTTTCTCAAATATACTGGAAGGTTCGTGGATAACAGCCGTCCATAATGCTCAAATATAATCTCGAGCGTACGAAGATGCTCCTTTGAGAATTTGGATGGCCTTGCAAAATCATAATTCTTGACTGGTTTTTCTTCTACGTCCTTCATCTCATCTACATCGACTTCTCCGCTGCTTAAAGCCTTCAGCAGATTATCTATTTCACTTTGAGAAAGAACATCAGCCATGAATCTCACCACCTGTCATTTGTTTTTTATTTGTTACTGATAATTTGTACTGGAGAAGTTCACAGCAACGATAAAATCAGAATCGAATAAATCCTGCATCTCGAACAGCATGTCATCACGGACGCTTTCCTGCCCTTCCGTTGTTGTCACCTCATCCAGCGTATATTTCAAAAATGTATTGGATACGATCTCTTTTAACAGTTTTTCCCTGCCTGGAATCAGCAGGCTCATCTCTTCATAATCATCATCTGCTTTATTCAGCGTAATAGACACTTCTGTAACTACATAGTGCCTTTTTCCATCCGCATCTGTTCCCTTTAACGTAAAAGTCCCTTCTGAATCGCCAGTCAGGGAAATCACGTCCGTCTGGTCAATCGGAATGCTGGATACATTGTACACCTTACCGCTGTTCAGCTCCAGCTCAATCGCATTGCATACTTCTTGAATCAGCTTATTCGACTGTTTTGCAGACGGTACAAGCGTCATCATAATTACTGCGGACAGCACCACATTTATAAATACCAATGCCATAATTAATACGGACATTAAATTCTTTTTCATCTGTCTTCCCATCCTTTATTTATAGATTATCCGAATTATACGAATTATATACTTTAATTTCAACCCGGCGGTTCTGCGCACGCCCCTCCGGCGTCGCATTATCAGCAACCGGCACATAATCACCCCGTCCAGACGACTTGATATACGCCGGATTCAAGCTGGTAGAGCTGCGCAGATAATCTGCTACTGAAAGCGCACGATACATCGAAAGCACATTGTTATCTGGAAATCTCGCATTATGTACTGGAACATTATCCGTATGCCCTTCGATCTCAATCGTATTCTGATTGAATTTCTGCAGGATCTTTCCTATTTTATCTACCATCGGCCGGGCTCCATCTGCAAGCTCAGACGAACCAGATTCAAATAAAATCGCTCCGTTTAATGTCATCGTGACATACTGGCCGTTAAAATCTACGCTTACCTTATCCTGTATGCCGTAGCGCTGAAGCAGTTTTTCTACCCTGTCTGCAATCCGCTCTGACTCTTCAAGTTCCGCAGCTTCTGCCAGTTCTCTGGCAGCCTCTTCCGTAATTTTATCACTGGCAGCCTGATTCTGATCCGCTGTATCCTCTGCCCCCTCTTTCGAACCGTCCTGGGTTGTAAATCCCTCCTCCGGCTCGTGATTGGCTCCGTCATTGTCCGCCAGTGTCCTTAATATATCTTTTTCTTCTGCATCTGATTTGCCTTCTCCAGAAGAGGTATTTTTGGAATTAAAGTATACATCATACTTCTGCATCTGGTTAATCCCGGCAGAAATCATATTTCCCTCACCGACCGAAGCGCCTCCGCCTTTTAAAATACTGTACTGGCTCTGCAGAGAAGCGATCAGCGCCTGGAACTTATTCTCATCTACTGACGACATCGAGAACAAAAGCACGAAGAAACAAAGCAGCAGGTTCATTAAATCACTAAACGTGGCCATCCAGGCCGGAGCTCCGCTCGGCGCTTCTTCCTGTTTCTTTCTTGCCATTTTACTCACCACCTCCGCTTAACCCCTCACGGGCTGATGGAGCTAAGAAGGATTTTAACTTCTCTTCGATTACACGCGGATTTTCCCCTGCCTGTATAGACAGAAGGCCTTCCACCGTAATCTCCTTTACCATCATTTCCAGATCGTTATTTACCTTCAGCTTGAATGATGTAGGGCCGCAGAGCCAGTTTGCAATAACGGAACCGTAAAAGGTCGTCAGCAGTGCAACCGCCATGTTCGGTCCGATCGAATCAGGATCTGATAAGTCCTTTAACATCTTAATCAGACCGATCAGCGTACCGATCATGCCCCACGCAGGCCCCAGCTCGCCCCATTTGTCATAAAAGCCTATAACCGTCTTATGCCTTGTCTCAATACATGTCAGGTCGGTTTCCAGGATGCCGCGCACCAGTTCTGGGTCGGTACCGTCTACAACAAGCATGATTCCTTTTTTCAAGAATTCATCTTCTATGCTGTTTGCCGCTTCTTCCAATGCCAGCAGACCTTCTTTTCTGGCTATATTCGACAGATTGATAATATTTCTGATCGCTTCGGCAGCATCTACGCTGTGCTCTTTAATTGTCAGCGAAAATGCCTTCAATGAACTGATCGTATCCGACAGCTTATTACATCCGATAACACCACAGAGGGAACCTCCGATCGTAATAAGTACAGAAGGAATATCGATGAAAGACTCCGTAATGACATAAAACTGGAAGGTCATTTCATCCTGATTAAATGTCATACCAAAAATCATCATAAGAATACCGACTACAAGGCCTATCAAAGTTGATATATCCAATTTTTTTCACCTACCAATAATTTTTTCTCTTGTATAACATCCTATATGTATAGTCAGGATTCGTCTGACCGTTTATGGAATGTTAAACAATCACTTAATATTTTTTTCTTATATAATATTACTAGATTTTGTATCTCTTGTCTACTTTCTTTTACAATTATTTTTTTACCGGATAAAAAAGAAATTACCGTGTCCGGTGTCTCTTCTACAAATTCGATCTGATCTGAATTTATCACAAGCTTTGTCTCGTTGAGCCTTGTTACTTCAATCATCTTTGTACCCCCGTAATACAAGACAGAATCAAGAATGGCTGTATATGCCAAACACATACATAGCCTGCCATTCTTGACCTTCTTTATATTATTCTATCACTGTCTATATTGATCTGTCTGTCAAATAAAATATTTCCTGTGCCTGCGGCTTAGATCAGGCTGAACCTGCCGTCATGGATTATCTCTTCAGATTTACAAGCTCTTCCAGAATGCTGTCTGAAGTAGAAATTACCCTGGAGTTTGCCTGATATCCACGCTGTGTCGTGATCATCGTCGTAAACTCTGTTGCAAGGTCTACGTTTGACATTTCAAGCGTACCGCTGTCAATCGAGGAACCGTCTGAATCCATCTCCACGCCGATGCCGTCAAACTCGCCGGAGTTCATCGTCGTACGGTAGCAGTTGTCGCCGATGCTCTCAAGACCGGATGCATTGGCAAATCTGGCTACTGCAATCTGTCCGAGCAGTGTTGTGTTGCCGTTGCTGTAAGAACCATAGATCTTGCCTGCATTGTCTACGGAAAGGCCGATTAACGTACCGACCTTCTTTCCTTTTCCTTCGCCGTCTCCGTCACCAGGCGACATTGCAGCGGTATTGGAGGCACCGTTTGCAAGATTCTTTAATGTAGAGAAATCAATCTCGATATCAGAGAATGGATTTCCCTCTGTAGCGAGCTCAGATAATCGGAGTGTCTGGGTCATCTTTCCGGTAGATCCGATGTAGGTCAAAGAGCCGTCCGCTGTCGAGAACTGCAGCTCATAGCCGTCGCTGCCCGGTGTTACGATTTCATATGACCATGCACCGTTTTTGCCGTATGTGTAACGGATCTCGGCATCGCTTGGAATGTCTGTAGTAAAGACGCCCATCTCATTTACCTTATCTGTCGGTACTACCACATAACCTTCTTCGATATGGTTGCTCAGCACGTCTGTATAAGTTGCTGCGCCTAATGCTCCCGGAAACGCTGTATCACCGCCGCCTGCTCCGTCTGCCCATTTTAATGAGGTCAAATCAACTTTCTTATCAGCAGTTAAAACAAACTCCATATCACCGCTGATATAATCCGGCAGAGCATTGCCGGCATCTGCCATCGGCTTTTTAAACTCATCATACAGTTCTCTTACAGCCTTGGATTCTAATATATATACAGTTTCCTGGCCCCCATTCCCATCATCTCTGGTAGTAGGTTTTATCACACCTGTATCTACCATGTTCTGCAGCTTTTCTTCGAAGGTAGTAGTCTTCCATGCCTGATTCTCCGGGCCTGCTGTTCCTGTTCCGCCTCCTGGTACAGTAGCCGTTGCATCATTGATCCATGTGTACGTACTGATATCAAATTCTGTATTGTTGCTGTCGTATACTTTTAATTCCGTCGTAGGCGCTCCGCCGTTTGCATCCGGTGTTACTTTTAATTCTACACGAAGGCCTGACGGCAGTCTGTCTGTTTTTGAAGCCGGGCCGAACCACTGGTTTACCTGATCCGAGGTAAAGTTATAGGTCATCTGCCCTGTCGTAGCATCAGCCGTATCATTCGCCAGCTTCGTCAGCGTATTGCCCATGCCGTTTGTAACTTTATAGTTTTTGGTAATATATACATTGCTGCCCTGCCCGCCGCCGAATATATCGCCGAGGCCTTTGCTTTTTGCAGTAAAGATTGACTTTCCATTTGCATCCTGTATATCGGTCAGGTTGATCGTATAAATGCCGTCAGCATCTTCTCCGCCGGTCTTCTGCATTGAAAAACGGGCGGTATATGGATAGCCCAGATTATCAAAGAAATTCAGGTTCATGTTATAGCCTTCGTCTGAATTTACATTTGAGTTGTTATCATCCAGAATACCTGTACAGACTGCACTGGTCGTGTATTCCGGCTGCGAAGTCTGGTTGCCTGCAGACATGATCTTGAGCGGTGTCACCGTATCCTTACGGATATTGCCGTTGGCATCTACCTGCCAGCCCATTACCGTATAACCGGTGGATTCCATACACAAGTTGCCTGCGCCGTCTACATAAAATGCGCCGGCTCTCGTAAATACATTTTCTGTACCATTATTAACAATATAAAAACTCGTCGAATTGGAATCTGACAGCTTTAAGTCAAATGCCTTGCCGGTAGTCTCGGATGCGCCTCCGGTATCGATATCTACTGCTGTAGAAGCAAACGTCGTACCAAGACCGATCTGTTTCGCATTGATACCGCCTCTGCCGGTAGCAGCATTTGCTCCTGATGCAAAGGATGTCGTCTGATACATCATCGTACTAAATGTCGTACGGGATGATTTAAAACCGACCGTATTTACGTTTGCTATATTGTTACCGATTACGTCCATTTTCGTCTGGTGCGTCCTAAGACCTGCTACAGACGAATACAATGCTCTCATCATAGTGAAATGACCTCCTAAATCTTTATCTAAGTTTCTGCCGGTTTTGCCGGTGAGGCGCTGTGCGGCTTTTTCTGTCAGTCAAAAGCCACAGCCTCCCTATAGGTCCGGCCTATATAATCACAGCGCCATCTATATTGGTAAATACACTTTCATCTGCCTCGCTTTTTTCCAAAGCGGTTACGACAGTTTTATTTGGAATATTCACGATAAATGCCAGTGAATCAACAATCACAAGAGAATCCTGTATGCCCTTTTCCCCTGCTTTTCTGACTCCAGATTCCAGCCGTTCGTTCTGTTCCTCGGATAAGCGGATCTTACGGCTCTCAAGGCGCATTACGGCATGTTTGGAAAACTTTAACGGCACAATGCCGGATACGTTTCTAGCTGTGTCATTCTGAGTCTGCCGTAATTTTTCTGTCTTCCTTAACACTTCCTCAAAAGACACCTGCGTACCTGCATCTGCCACATTCTCATTTTTCTGCGTCAGATACTGATCCGTCACCTGCTGTATGGAAGTGAATTTTTTATCGATTCCATTCATATTTTCATCTCCATCTCACATTTATCATCGCTGCAGACAATGCATATATGCGGTCCTCAAAGCCTCCCTGCCTTCCACCGCACAGCTGCCCTGATTATTCCGCTGCCCCTGTTTCCGGCGTGCCCTGCCCGCTGTCCTGATTTGAATTATCTGGATTATTTTCGGTTTCTTCTTCTTTCTTATTTCCTGCAAGCTGGTCTAAAATCTGCTGAAGCAGGTCTGCTACAGGATCCTTGCTTTCTTCTGTATCATCTGGTTTTTCAAACTTTTTCTCAGCATTGGTAACTGCAGCCTCAGCGGTATTGAAACGTGTCCTCGTGTCATCTGCTACCAGCTGTTTCTGAGCATCTGTCATATCTTCATAGTACTTAGACGCTTCTGTAAGCTGTGCACGGTAGCCTGCAAGCGTTTCCTCATCTGCTTCGTTAATATCGGTTACTGATGGCAGCTGGCGGACCATGCCTGTATATTTTGTAGCCTTCAAGGAGTTCATCTTGAGCTCAAGACTCTTGAGCTTATCTAAGTATTCTTTCTCAACGAAGAGCTTCTGTGATTCTGTCATCTTCTCATAAGCTTCACGTGCAGACTTCACAAGTCCGTCATCATTTGCCGTCAGATTCTCTTCACTTGGCAGAAGCTTTATCATCTGGTGCAGTTCGTCTGCCAGTACAGAGCCTTGGAAATATTCCTCGTCAGCTACGGTATCCAGCTTATCCAGGCCATAAAGCTTATCTCCTACAGATATAACTGTCTCTCCGTTCTGCTTTGTAACATAGTCTACCTTTCCTTTGACATATTTATCTCCGTCATTAATCAGTACATATTTGCCTACCAGATCATTTGCAGACTGCTCTGACATCGCATCCATCATATTGTTCATGGACTCTACCATAGAAAACGTAGCCATCTGCTCTACCCATTCGGTATTGCTCGTAGGCTCCAGCGGGTCCTGATACTGCATCTGTGCCACTAAAAGCTGCAGAAACTGATCCTTGCCCATGTCATTATTGACGGTTCTTTCATTCTTTTTTTTGGAAGAGGAATCAGACGTTCCATCTACAAACTTGCCGTCTTTTATTTCCTGTATAATTGCCATAAATCAATCTCCTTTCTTAATGATATATTAAAAATGTTATCAGCTGTTATAAATAATATCACATTTAGACTAAATCTGTACTTGTACTAAATCAATCAATAATGAATTCACTGGTAACGAATTACCGGTGAACGAAATCAACATACCTTACTGCATATAAAAATATAAATCCTGTCTCAGCCTTGAAAAAATATGCTGCTTAACTGTCCGCTAAGCCTTGTAATCTAAATTGTTGCCGTTGTCCTGCATGATGCGTGCGGCTAACATCTCTTCTTCTGACATCAGGCCGGATAATCCGTCCAGGCCGTTCAGGTCATTTAAGTTTATGCCTCTTCTCCTGCGTCCTGCATTCTGTTCTTCGCGCTGTCTTGCCTGCTCTTCCTCCTGATGCGCATCACGCTCCAGATTCCGCTCAAACTCATGCGTTCCTACAGATACTTCGACAGCATCTACCTTAATGCCCTGCTGATTTAGATTCTCCTTTAAAATAGCTGCCTGCTGTACTAGTGCCTCTTTGATATTCTCATTCTGTGCTACCAGCTGGGCTGTAACAGCGCCCTGCTTTTCAGATACATGCAGATAGACTTTGCCGAGATTTTCTGGGTTCAGCTGCATCTCGATCGATTTTACGTCTTCTGACAGATGGATCTTTGTATGCTCTACAATCTGTTCGATGACATCCTGCATATTTACCTGCGGAAGCGGTGTCTGTGCTGCCATATTCTGCGGCTGCGGTACATTGACTGCCGGTTCCTGTGCATGCATGTTCCCGTGGAAATCAAATCTCGTCTGTTCATTTGTATCGTTTTCATTTGTAAACAGATCTGATGTGCCCTCCTGCGCCTGCTGCTCAACATCTGCCTGCGGCTGTCTGGAGTTTTCCTGCACCTCCTGCGGTTTCTGCAGCTTTTCCGTCTCCTGTGTTTCCTGCGGCTGTGCCTGGGCCTGCTGTGTCTGGTTTTCCGGCTGTACTTCTTTTTCCGGTACGGCTGCCAAAGCCTGCTGCGGTGATTCCTGTACCTCTTTTTGCACCTCTGGTGTCTGTACTGTTTCCTGCGCTGCCTGCTGCGGCACTTCTTCTGCCGGTGCTTCTGCCTGCATCAGATAATCTTCCTGCTTAGGCGCAGTATCTGTGAGCTTCTGCACCTGTTCCATCAGCTCCTCCATTGTCATGCCCAGTTCTTTAAGCAGATCCTGTGTCACTACAGTAGTCTCCTGCATAAGGTTCTGGAAGTTTTCATGGAAAAGCATCATACCTGCATCCTGGCTGCCTGTCAGTTCTACGCTGAGCGCGATCAGCTGCTGCGGATTCAAAAGATCTGCCTGTGTCAGGCCTAACAGCTCCATAGCTGCCTGCAGCTGTTCATCGTCAATACCCAGATTTTCCTTGATCAGGTCTTTAACTGCTTCTACTGCTTCTTCTACAGTTTCATTCAAAGCACCTGTCTCTTCGCTGCCGTCCTGCGGTGTACTGTTTACTTTATCCGCAGCCGGCTGGTTCTGGTACTGTTCGTACTGCTGTTTTACATCTGTGTCGCTGCCTGCCGTCTTCACGGTTTCCTGTGAAGCTGTGCCCTGCTGTTTTGAAGCCTGTGCAGTACCGGAAGGATTCTGCTGCATATAATTGGAAAATGAATTCTGTATTCCCTGCATCTTTAATGATTGCATGCTTGCCGGCTTCTTAGCTCCTGCAGCCGGCTGTGTGTCCGGTAGGGACACGGCTGGTATTGCTGGCATCGTCTGCCTCCTTTCTAAATTGCTGTTTTATATAAACTGCCTGCTAAAAAACCGTACAAGCAGATTATACCATAAATATGATTTATGCGTATTATTTTTTGGATGGCTCCAGCATTTCTGTCAGTTTTGCCGCTGTATCCTGATTCATCGCTGCCAGAATATTTCCTCTGTCCTGAGAGGACATCTTTTCCAGAATTCTCTTTACAAGCGAAAGATTATCTGTCATTGTATCAAAAATTGCTGCCGCCTCTTTTGCCTTTATACCTGAATAAGTCTTTACATATTCATCTACTTTATCGTCATATTCCTGCTGCTCTATAACCTCTTTGTAGAGAACCTCTGCGTTATCTGGTTCGATTGCTTCATAAAACTTCTGATATTCTGAAATGTCCAGCGCATCATCCCCAAATACGACTTCTTCATAAAATTCCTGTTTTACCCGTTCAAATTCTGCTTCGTTGTCCCGGTACCTGCGCAGCTTTCTGATCTGTGACTGTAAGTCTTCTATCTTGGCCTTTCCATCCTGGTCAGACTGTTTTGCAGCTGCCAGCTCACCCTCTATCTTCTCTATGTACGCAATTGCTTCAGACAATGTCTGGTACGGATGATCCGGGTCTGCGTCTTCCTCCGGCTTTACCTCAGGAAGTATTTTATTGACATATGGCACGTCTTTTAAAAGCGGATAAAGCACGGTAGATCCAAAGCCTCCGACATCCAGACGGACCAGCAGTGCGAGGATTCCCAGCCAGATCGCTATAATTACAATCGTAGCAAACGCTACAACCAGCTTGCCGCCGACAGTCTCCTGCTCTTCTGCCATTTCACTCTCTTGCCTTGCAGCTTTTTTCTCTTCCTTTTTCTTCTTTTTCTCTTCCTTTTTTCTATCCTTTTCCGCTTTTTTGGAGTCCTGCTGATCCATTGTTGCTTCCTGTGGCATAACACTAACCTCCTATATGCTTTCAAGCGATCCTGACGCAGGCTTTCCAGCCATACGCAGTCTCGTTTTCCTGCGTCTACTCTTCATTGTTATGATATGTATAGCTTACAAGCTCATTGACTGCCTGATTTTCTTCGTAGGCGACTTCCTGCTTGAACTCTTCAAAGGCACGCTCCCGCAGCTTTTCAAATGTCTTGCGCTCGATCATCATCTCATTTAATTTCTGCCTGGCTGCCTCTACCTGTTTTTCTGCCGCATGTACAACCATCATCTGCGCGCGTATTCTGGATTTCATAATATCAATCGAACGCTTATTTTCCCGGATATCGCGGACACAGATCGTCCCGCTCACCAGCTCCACTGCCCGCTTCTCATACATGGACCGCTGCATAATCAGCGACTGTAAAACAGCCTCTTCACGCTTGAGCTTTGCATTTGCCTGCCCGTATGCTATTTTCGCCTGATTTTCCAGCTTCAGCTTAATATTTAAAATACTCTGCAGCTTAAATACGAATTTTGCCATAGACTCCCAACTTTATATTATGATTCAGCTTTTGAAAGGCTACCCGGCCTGCTTATCGTTAAAAATCGTCTCCAGCCGCTGTGTAATCTCTTCAAAAGTAAACTTTTCCATTGTGCCCTGCATCAAAAACTGGTTGACTGCCTGAATCTTTTGTATTGCATAATCAATCGCTACATTCGAACCGCTTTTGTATGCACCGATATTAATCAGGTCTTCAGCCTCATCATAGGTACCCAGCACATTCCGCAGCTTTCCGGCGGCTCCTTTATGGCTGCCCTGCGCAATCGCACTCATGCATCGTGATATGCTCGCAAGCACGTCGATCGCCGGATAATGGTTTTTCTGTGCCAGTTTTCTGGATAAGACAATATGTCCGTCCAGAATGCTTCGTGCCGTATCGGTAATCGGCTCGTTAAAATCGTCACCATCTACTAATACGGTATATAAGCCCGTAATAGAACCTACATCTGAATTTCCTGCGCGCTCCAATAATTTCGGCATTTCGGAATAAATGCTCGGCGGATATCCCCTTGTCACCGGAGGCTCTCCTGAGGCAAGCCCGATCTCACGCTGCGCCATGGAAAAACGCGTCAGGGAATCCATCATCAGCAGTACGTCCCTGCCCTGATCCCTAAAATACTCTGCAATTGCAGTCGCGGTCTTTGCCGCCTTGTTTCTTATCAGTGCCGGCTTATCGGATGTCGCCACCACAACAACAGAGCGCTTCATGCCTTCTTCGCCTAAGTCATTTTCTATAAACTCACGCACTTCACGCCCGCGCTCGCCGATTAAAGCAATGACATTGATATCTGCCCTTGTATTGCGCGCAAACATGCCCATCAGGGTACTTTTTCCGACACCGGAGCCCGCAAAAATACCGATACGCTGCCCCTTGCCGACTGTAATCAGCCCGTCTACTGCTTTTACGCCGAGCGGCAGCACCTCATTAATAATAACGCGGGCCATCGGGTCCGGCGGCATTGCCTCTACCGGATACTCTTTTAAGCCTGCCATGCTGTTTTCATCCTGCTCGGCCTCCGGGCCGAGGTCTGTAGGCCTGCCCAGCCCGTCCAAGGTATGTCCGAGCAGTTCTTCACCTACATAAACAGACAGCGGATGCCCTGTATTTTCCACAATACATCCTACGCCTATGCCTTCTACATTTTCAAACGGCATAAGCAGCAGATGCTTGTCACGAAATCCTACGACTTCTGCCATAACATATGTATGCTTCTCACGGCTGATTACAATACGGCACAGATCATTCAGCTTTGCATCCGGCCCAAGCGACTCGATAGTCAGGCCGACGACCTTTGCTACTTTTCCAAACCGATTAAAATAATTCTGTTCAGTCAGAGAATGGTATTTGCGTATAAACCTATTATTTTGATTTAACTGTGTCTTATGCTGCAGCGCCACTCTTCTTTCCTTTCATATATATCAAAATCAATATATAACAAAATCAATGCATTTCTACTCGATACAGGACAATGTCTTTAAATCTTTGATAAGATTATCCAGCTGCACATCTACGCCGCAGTCAAAAATCCCTTCATCAGTGTCAATCGTACACTGTCCCTGCTGCATGGATTCATCCATAATAATATCCAAAATGACATCACCGCCGATTTTTTTCAAAATCTCATCCCTGCCTGCGGATACAGTTTCATAATCCTCAGCGCATACCCGGATACGAAATTCCCGGCTGTTTTTAATATGCCTTACTGTATTTTGAATCAAACGCAGCAGAATCTCCCGGCGTCCTGCAAAGTCTGTCCAGAGCACATGGTCGAATACTTCAATGACAGCATCCATAAGCTCTGGTTCCATTGTGCGCAGGCGCTCGGCATATTCCTGTTCATGCTGCTGACGGAGCTGCTGTACCTGCTCCATCATCTGGGCTTCTTGTGTGCGTGCACGCTCCATGCCCTGTGCATAGCCTTTTTCCTCTGCCTGCTTTCGTGTATTTTCTTTCAGCTTTTCAGCCTCCTGCACGGCTCTTTTCAATATTTCTTCTGCGTCTGCAGTTGCCTTGGCTGTAATCTCAGCTGCTTCTTCTTTTGCTTTTTCTACAAAATCAATCTCAAGCTCCGGGGCCGTTTCTACCTTTGCGGCAAACAGCCCCTCGCTAAAAGTATGTCCTTGTGAATCAGCCTCCTGGTCTGCAGATTCCAAATCCGCACCTCCCTGCGCCAGACGCTGCTGGCGCAGTTTCTGTTCCTGTTCGAAAGAGATCGCGGACAGTTTCTGCTCTAACAATTCATTATGATCAATAACGCGTGTATAAACGCCGTCTTTACTCTGATTGATCTGCGCTTTATATAAATTAGACAACGATCTCGTCACCTCCGCCTCTTGAAATAACAATCTCAGCGGAATCTTCTAACTTACGTATAACAGCAACGATCTTCTGCTGCGCTTCTTCTACGTCCTTCATTCTGACAGGGCCCATAAATTCCATGTCCTCCTCGATCATAGAAGCAAGACGCTTGGACAGGTTTCTGAGTATCGCACCTTTGACCTCTTCGTTCGAGCCTTTCAATGCAATTGCAAGGTCGCTGTTTTCTACATCACGCAGAACACGCTGGATTGCGCGGTCATCAAGCAGCAGGATATCTTCGAATACGAACATCTTCTTGCGGATTTCGTCTGCCAGTTCCGGCTCTTCCACTTCGAGAGTCTCCATAATATGCTTCTCCGTGCTCCGGTCTACTGTATTTAATATGTTTACAATTGCATCGACACCGCCGACAATCGTGTAATCCTGATTTGCCAGAGAAGCCAGCTTTCGTTCCAAAACGCTTTCTACTTCTTTGATGACATCCGGCGACGTGCGGTCCATCATTGCAATACGCTTTGCTACGTCTGCCTGTTTCTCTGGATCCAGCGAACCGATGATCATAGAGGCCTGATTCGGGGACAGGTAAGACAAAATCATGGCAATTGTCTGCGGGTGCTCATCCTGTATAAAGTTCAGCACCTGACTTGCATCTGTCTTACGTACAAACTCGAACGGGCGTACCTGCAGTGAGGCTGTCAGCTTGGTAATAACCTGTTGTGCACGCTCTTCTCCAAGCGCTTTGTCCAAAAGATCTTTTGCGTAGCCGATGCCGCCTTCTGAGATATACTGCTGCGCTAGACATACCTGATAAAATTCATTGATGATATCGTCCTTTAACTGGGGCGCAATACTCCTCGTATTAGCAATTTCAAGAGTCAGCTCCTCGATCTCATCTTCTTTTAAATATCTAAAAATACTTGCCGATTTTTCCGGCCCCAGCGCGATCAGCAATACTGCTGCTTTTTGGAGGCCGCTCATCTTATCTGCCATGTTTCTCCCTCGATTAATACTATTCCCAGTCTTCATTCAGCCAGTTACGCAGCAGCGAGGCCACTGCTTCCGGCTTTTCTTCTACAAATTTTTCAATTAATACACGGGCTTCGGATTTTTCCTTGAAGCCGATATCTTCCAGATTTTCTTCTTCGTTTTCCTTTGTAGCCTGTAACAAAGTCTCTACCGATAACTCCGGCTCGATCTCCGGTGCTTTATCCTTTCTCGTACTCATAAATACGACAAATCCAAGCAGTGCAAAAAGCAGTACTGCAAGCAGAATCTCCAGATAATCTGCCAGTGTCCGTCCGCTTCCTTCTGTCGGAATAAATACCGGCTCCTGGTATGCGATAATAGAAATTCTATCAGCTGCAATTCCCGTCGCCATGGATACGGCGCTGATAATATCTTCGCCTACTTCCTGCTGCTGGCTGCCCTGGCTTTCGATCTGAGCCCGGTATTCATCAAACGTCATATCCTCCAGCTCGCCGGCAGCACGCAGTGCATCTTCATCGTATTTTACATATGCAATTGTAGCAACACTGATCGAAGCCTGATCTGTCAGTGCCCCTCCGAACTTTGATATGTCTTCCCTGATTTCTTCATCTAAGGCATAATTATTTGTACGGTCAGAAATTGTCTGTGTCGTATTTTCTCCGTCATTCAGTACATATGTATTGCCGTCTTCACCGTTTCCATCCGTTCCCGGAACGCCTCCCGGCGTAGACGTCGTTTCTTCGTCGTAGGCGCTCTCGTTCTTTAAATAGCCCTGCGCCTGCCCGTCCGGCACTGAATATTTTTTGCTCGTAGTCTTTGATTCGTTAAAATCAAGCGGCATGTTGAGTCCTACTTCTACACTCTGGTACTGTCCGGTGCCGAGAAGCACGTCCCTTACATTTTCCTTTACGTTGCTCTCCCACTTCTGTTTAAACGACAGCTGCGAAGAAGTCAGTCCTGTGGTGGAGCTGTTTTCTATGCCTCCTGCATAAAGCAGGTTCATATTATTGTCCATAATCGAAATGTGTTCGGTGGTCTCATTTCCAAGCTCCGTCGCAACCATCTGCGCCAGCCCCATTGCCTGTTCTTCTGAAATCTCACCGTTTGGTGTCAGAAAAACTGCCGCTGAAGCCTCTCTTTTGCTTGCTACCAGCGTGCCGTCGTCATTCGGAATATCCAGGCTGACAATAGCGCTTTCTACATTTGACAGGCTCTCCAGATAAGAAGCAAGGTTCTTTTCCTGATATTCTTTATACAGCTTTGCCTTATCGGATTCTGTCGTACTCAGACTGCCGTTCAATATATTCTGCAGTTTTTCATCTTCTGTCTTGATCGCGTTTGACCCTAACAGAATATGTGCCTTAGCAGAATCTTTTTTCCGTATCGTAAAGACCATGCCATTGTCTGAAACTTCATTATAAATTCCATTTTCATCCAGAAGCGACTGCACTGTGGCTGCTTCTGTCGCCGTTTCACACTGCTTGATGATAACCATCTCCGGCTTGGTCAGCACGACTGCAAGAATTGCAATCGCAATAATTACAACCAAAGTGGAGCTGGCAATGATCATCTGCTGTTTTCTCGTAAAATGTTTCCACCATTCTACAAGCCGGCTTCCTAAATCCCGTACTCTGTCAGGCATCTTTTTTCACTCTCCGTATCCATTCTTATAACAATCAGAAACAAAAATAACACTCTAAAACAACAAATTAAATCTGCATCTGCATAATCTCACGATAAGCCTCCTGCAGCTTATCCTTGACCGCTACCGTATACTGCAGGGCAACATTTGCTTTGGACTGCGCGATCAAAAGGTCATGTGTATTTTCTGATTTGCCCAATGCAAACTGAATCATGGCAGATTCCGCCTGATTGTGCAGGTCGTTTGTCTCTTCAACCATTCCCAGTGCAGACTGAAAGACGGTTTCAAATTCTTCCCGGTCTTCCTGTGCCGCGATCTGAAAACGCTCCTGCGCCGCGTCAAATGCCGACTCTGCTCCTGTAAGTCCTGTTACGCTTGAAATATCCATAATTACACTACTCCTAAAACTGCTGCCGCTGCCGGCATGATCCATAAGCAGCTGCACACTGCCGCCTGTATGCTCCAGGCAGCAGCTGAATACAGCTGCTGCAAAACAATAGTTACAAAACAACTGCCATAAATGCGGCAGTAAAGCTCTATGCTACTTGCCGATCTGTAAGCCTGCCTGAGCCATCGCCTTGCTTGCATCAAATGCCGTGATATTCGCTTCGTATGCACGGCTCGCGTCGATCAGATTCGTCATTTCTGTCACCAGATTGACATTTGGATAAGAAACATATCCGTTTTCATCCGCATCCGGGTGCGACGGATCATACTCCATAATAAAATCCGTCAATGTATCTTCCCCGACCTTTGTAATCTTTACGCCGTTTCCGATATGGCTGCCGCGTTTCCTGCTCTCTGTCAGATAACGGTCAAATTTGTTTACGCCCTTTTCCTGAAAAGATACAATCTTCCGGCGGTAAGGCGTACCTGCATCTGTTCTGGTCGTATTTACGTTTGCAAGGTTCTGTGCAATGATATCTGCACGGAACTGCTGTGCCGTCATGCCTGACGCGCTGATATTAAATGACTGAAACAATCCCATTTCTTTTCATTCCTTTCTGCTGCGGCTGGCGCTGACTACTTACCAAGCGCTGTCCTCATACGTGTAAACTCCTGTGAAATGCTGTCAGTCAGCCCCTGATACCTCAGGCGCTCAGAAGCCAGCTCCACATTCTCCAAATGTATGTCTACGTTGTTGCCATCTTCACGATACGAAAACATATCCGAGCTCGTATCAAGCTTTGCAATTGCCGTCAGATGGTTCATATGTACATTATGCACCCTGCTGTCCAGATTGCGGTTGTACTTAGAATCCATCAGCTCCATCTCCAGCAGCGACTGAAAATCCACGTCATGACGCTTATAATCCGGCGTCGTTGCATTGGCAATGTTATTCACCAATGTACTGTTGCGCAGCCAGCTCGCGTCTGCCGCTTTATCCAGTACATTAATATAATCAAATGCAGTAGAACTGAACATAATATTCCTCCTCGATTTGCTAAAATCTCTATATTCATACATGATAAACACTCTACAATACATTATAGTGAATCCTGTGATTTTTACAAGAGAATTTTTATAAATTTTTGCATATTATTTACACGATATTGTATTTTTTTGTCAAATAAATACTATATTTGGCATAAACTGGGAAAAAAATACGATTTGTTTCAGAAATCAGATTCCTCTCTGATTTTTTTTCTTAATCGCATCCAGTTCAGAAAAAACCACATCGTTAATCACTTTGATATACGTACCCTTCATGCCGGAGGAACGTGACTCTATTACACCTGCACTTTCAAATTTGCGCAGGGCATTCACAATAACAGATCGCGTGATACCTACACGGTCTGCTACCTTGCTGGCAACCAGAATCCCCTCTGTACCGTCCAGCTCGTCAAATATATGTATAATCGCCTCCAGCTCAGAAAATGACAAAGTACTGATCGCAGAACGTACGATCTGGATTTTTCTTGTCTCCTCTTCGTTTTCCTCATTTACGGAACGCATCATTTCCAATCCCACAACAGTCGTTCCATATTCACATAAAATAATATCGTCAATATCATAAGGATGATCGCTGCGGTACACAAATAATGTGCCGAGGCGCTCTCCCGCGATATCAATCGGTGTAATAATCGCAGAATATTTTTTAATATCCTGCACAAAGCCCAGTGTTTCTAGATTTACATTTTCCTTTGTAGAAAGTATGCCAAGCAGGCGTTCATTCAGCATAATGTCAATAAGCTCACCCACCTCATCCACAATAAGTTCTGATATCTCTGCAATGCCGTCACACCGTCCGGTTCCCAATACTTTTCCTTTTTTACTGATAAC
The DNA here is from genome assembly GCA_910586445.1 of uncultured Eubacterium sp. Taxonomy (GTDB): domain Bacteria; phylum Bacillota; class Clostridia; order Lachnospirales; family Lachnospiraceae; genus Eubacterium_J. The sequence goes on along the minus strand of CAJUHV010000018.1, from coordinate 17,286 downwards.
TAGAATATTAGACTGAAGAATGTCGGTCATTACATCACAAATATCATTAAATACCACTTTGGAGGAATTGTTGTTGTGAAGCAGTTTATTGATCTTTCTCGTCTTATCCAGTAGTTGAACACTCATTTGACACGCCCTCCCCTTTGCCTATGCAGTCTGACACTGCGGTGTTGATTGATCCGCCGTCCAGACAGGCTGCAGGCTGTTTGAAGCCGTCGTCTGGACACTTTGATTTTTTAAATTGATTTAGTCTGAAATAATGATAGCACTCTTTATCTGATAATTCAACCAATATTTTATATTACATGTATATTATATAAATTTCCGTAAAATGCAGCATCTGCTATAAACAAATTTCCGCAGCCGGCTGCTGTAATTAAAAACAGCTGCCGGCTGCGGAATTATCTGCCAATTATTCCGGCGCAGTAAATTTTATGCGCCCTTATCCTGCGCCTTTTTCATCTCACGCACATAACCACACTGTGCATCCGCACAGACTACCTTGCTCCCCTTTTCTACCATATATCCGCCGCACTTTGGACACTTCTGTTCAGACGGCTTCTGCCATGACATGAAATCGCAGTCATCCGGGCCTGCCTCGCAGCCATAAAACCGCCTTCCCTTTTTTGTCTTTCGGATAACTATGTCCTTGCCGCATTTTGGACAGGCAACGCCGATTTTTTCCAGATACGGCTTTGTATTACGGCATTCCGGGAATCCCGGACATGCTAAAAACCTGCCGTGCGGGCCGTATTTTATGACCATGTTGCGCCCGCACTCTTCGCAGATGACGTCTGTTTCCTCTGCTGCGATCTGAACTTTCTCCAGATTTTTTTCAGCGTTCAGCACTGCTTTTTCCAGATCCGGATAAAAATTGCCGACAACTACTTTCCAGTTTACATCTCCTTCTTCTACCCTATCCAGCAAAAGCTCCATATTGGCCGTAAATTCTTCATCTACAATCTCGGCAAACGCCTCCTTCATAATGGTATTGACTGCCTCGCCTAAGTCTGTCAGATGCAGGTTTTTGTTTTCCTTCAATATATAATGTCTGGTCAAAAGCGTCGTAATCGTAGGCGCATACGTACTAGGCCGTCCGATGCCGTGCTCTTCCAAAGCCTTGACCAGCGCGGCTTCTGTATAATGCGCCGGAGGCTGTGTAAAATGCTGCCTGCATTCCACATCTGCAAGCGTAAGCTCTGTGGACTCATCAATGGATTTCAGCAGCGTGTTATTTTCCCCTTTTTCATCCTCATCGCTCATATAGACAGACATAAAGCCGTCAAACGCGATCCGTGAGGCTGAAACCGTCAGCACATACCTGCCCGCGCCTATTTTTACGCTGGTCGTTTCGTATTTGGCAGGACTCATGCGGCTCGCCGTAAACCGTTTCCAGATCAGGCTGTACAGGCGGAACTGGTCTCTGGAAAGCGACTCCTTTACCTCTACGGGCGTCCTGGCAATATTGGTCGGACGGATTGCTTCATGCGCATCCTGTATCTTGCCGGATTTTTTCTTTTCCGCCATAGGCGCCGCTATATATTGTTCTCCATATTTTTCCCCGATATAGCTCCTTGCCTGTGCGTCCGCCTCTTCAGAAATGCGTATGGAGTCTGTTCTTAAATAAGTAATCAGGCCGATGACGCCCTCACCTTTGATTTCAATGCCTTCATAAAGCTGCTGGGCAAGGCGCATTGTCTTTAATGTAGAAAAATTTAAGACTTTGGAGGCCTCCTGCTGCAGTGTGCTGGTCGTAAACGGGTGCGGTGCCTTTTTCATCCGTTCGCTTTTTTTGATATCCAGAATGCGGTACTGCGCATTCATCAGCTCCTGCTTGATTTTTTCTGCCTGCTGGGCATTCTCTATTTTCATGCGTCCCTGCGCCGTGCCGTAAAACTTGGCCTCCAGCTTCTTTTTTGCGCCTGCAATCGAAAATGCGGCATCTACCGTCCAGTACTCTTCCGGGATAAATTCACTGATTTCATTTTCACGGTCTGCTATAATACGCAGCGCGACAGACTGCACCCTGCCTGCGCTCAGGCCGCGCTTTACCTTTTCCCAGAGCACGGGGCTTATTTTATAACCTACCATGCGGTCTAAGACACGCCTTGCCTGCTGGGCGTTGACCAGATCCATGTCAATTTCCCTCGGCGTTTTTAACGAGGCTTTGACCGCATTTTTCGTGATCTCATTAAAGCTTATGCGGAACACCTTCTTATCATCTGCCTTTTCGTCCAGCTTCAATGCCTTGGACAGATGCCATGAGATTGCTTCTCCCTCCCGGTCAGGGTCGGTCGCAAGATAAACCCGGTCAGCCTTTTTTACTTCCTTGCGCAGCTTTGCAAGAATCTCTCCTTTGCCCCGGATTGTAATGTATTTTGGTTCAAAATCATGCTCAAAATCGATTCCCATCTGACTTTTCGGCAAGTCCCTGACATGTCCGTTTGAAGCAGTGACTTCGTAATTTTTCCCCAAAAATTTTTTTATCGTCTTTACCTTTGCCGGTGATTCCACGATTACCAGATATTTTGCCATGACTACTCCTCAACCTGCTTATTCTGTAATTACTGTAAAAACATATAGACGGCGATTCATTTTTGCACGCAGCAACCGCTCTAACGCGCAGTCGCCAAATTACATGCACCATTGAGTCGGCATAGACCGATTTACAGGCAGTTTCAATCACCGCATATACATATATAGTGATTTTTAAAAATTTCTTCGATGTAGCGTTTCTGCACCAGTGATGCCAGTACACAGCTGAGTGTCTGGACTTCCAGTCCGGTTTTCTTCAAGATCTCTTCTATGCCCACTGGTGAAAGACCAAGACAACCATACACCAACTGTTCATCTTTTTCAAGAGAAATTTTATGTAAATTAGTAAAATTTTTATGATTATGATCCGAATGGACTGATTTATTCCTGCAGGAGACGGCAACAGCCAGTTCCTGTATAAAATCCTCGATCGATAATAATATGCCTGCCCCCTGTGCAATCAGGCGGTTGCAGCCTGCGCTCAGCGCATCTGTCACGCGCCCCGGCAGCGCATATACATCCCTGCCCTGGTCTAACGCCAGGTCAGCCGTTATTAATGAACCGCTTTTTTCTTTTGCCTCTATGACCGCCACTACATCCGACAGCGCACTTATTATGCGGTTCCTCTGCGGAAAATATGCAGGCAGCGGATTTGTGCCGGGCGGATATTCGCTGAGCAGCCCGCCGTGCTGCATAATATCGCTGTAAAGCTGCTTATGGTATCTTGGATAGCATAAATCAACGCCGCAGCCGAATACCGCATACGTATCTCCCCCGCTGTCTAATGCGCCTCTGTGGCCAGCTGCATCTATGCCCTGCGCCATCCCGCTGACAACGGCCACATCATGCGCGGCAAGTTCTCTAGCAAGCTGCCTTGCAACAGTCCTCCCATATTCAGAACACATTCTGGCACCTACAACCGCGACCCGGAATTCATCCGGCGCCGGCAGCCTGCCGCGGTAAAATAATCCAAAAGGCGCGTCGGAAAGCTCGCGCAGCTTTAACGGATAGTCCGCTTTTTCCAGGCTTGTAAAAGAAATGCCCGCCTGCGCCAGCTGCTCATAGGCACCCTGAATATCCCAGTTTTTTTTCGATTCCACAATACTTATAACATCTTTTGGCAGAAGGCCGGGTATTTTTTCCAGCTGCCTTTGATTCAGCCGGTAGACCTCCTCTGCCCCGGCACATACGCCGAACAGCCTCTTCTGCACCCGGCGGGTACATCCTTTGACACAGGCAAGCCAGTAGGCATATTGATCTTTATTATCCATGCTGCCACCTCTCCCAGTATTTTCTGTCAAAGCTGCGGTAACAGAATGCCTCGGATAGATGGCATACCTCTACCCTGCTGCTGTAAGACAAATCCGCAATCGTCCTTGCAACACGCAGGATTTTATGATAGGCACGCGCTGTCAGGCTGCCTGTCTGATACAGGTCATGCAGGTAATCCTCTTCTCTGCGCGTAATGCCGCAGAACTCCTTCAGCCTGCCTGCCGGAATCTGGCTGTTAAAATAAAAGCCCATGCCTTCATACCTTGCCTTCTGCAGCTCCCATGCCGCGCAGACCCTTTTGCGTATGGCCGCAGAGCTTTCGTTTGCCGAATCTGCCGTAAGCTCCTCATAAGTAAGCTGCGCCGCCTCCACGCAGATGTCTATGCGGTCTAGAAGCGGCTGGCTGATCCTGCCCAGATAACGGTCTATCGCATGCTGTGTACAGCGGCAGCGGTTCATATCTGGATATGCCCCGCATGGACATGGATTGCTTGCAGCCACCAGCATAAAATCGGCCGGATAGCTGCAGCTGCCCGAAAGCCTTGCCAAATGTATCTGCTTATCCTCCATCGGCTGGCGCAGCAGCTCCAGCGTAGACTTTTGAAATTCCGCCAGCTCGTCCAAAAACAGCACCCCTTTATGTGCAAGGGAAATTTCCCCCGGCTTTGGCGAAGCACCGCCGCCGACCAGCCCCTGCGGCGTAATGGTATGATGAGGGCTTCTAAACGGGCGTTTCTTCCAGATATCACTGCCCTGTAAAAGCATTCCGCTGATACTGTAGATCTTGGCAAGCTCCAGCTGCTCCGGCGCGCACATCGGCGGCAGTATCGTAGGTATGCGCTGTGCAATCATCGTCTTTCCCGCACCCGGCGGGCCGATCAAAAACAGGTTGTGCATGCCCGCCGCTGCGACTTCGCTGGCGCGGCGCACAAGCCTCTGGCCGTTGATCTGAGAAAAATCCGGGCTTATATCGTTATCTTCTACAGCAGGATTTCCGCTGTCTATGCCGCCGGGCCGTGCATCCTCTTTATACCCGGCAGCTGCATGGCATGCCGGACTGCTCTGTCCCGGGATATTTTCTTTATTCAAATATTCTTTATTTAAATATTCTTCATTATATTCTTTATTTAAATATTCGATCACCTCTTTTATTGTCCTGACTGCCAGTATCTGAATGTCTTTGATCATAGCTGCTTCACTGCGGTTGTCGTATGGCACGATGCATTTTACAAACCCATGCCCTGCCGCTTCTGCCACAATCGGCAGAATGCCTTCGATCGGCTGTATGTTGCCGTTTAAACCAATCTCTCCCGTTATAAGGATGCCGGTCAGCTTCCAGCCCGGCACAATGCCGATTGCCGCAAGTATGGCTACCGCTACCGGCAGGTCAAAGCCGGAACCGGTCTTTTTAATATTTGCCGGGGACAGATTGACGGTAATCCGCTTTGCAGGCAGCCTGTATCCGCTGTTGCGCAGTGCCGTGCGGACGCGCTCCCTGGCTTCTTTTACCTCAGATGCCAGAAATCCTACCATATCAAAGACCGGCATACCGTCACTTACATCCGCCTCTACCTGCACCGGAATGCTGTTGATCCCCCTAATAATTGCTGTTGATACAATACTATACAATGAAATCCTCCTGATTATGCATTTTCATTTCGCATTTTTATAGAATTTGAATCGGGAATTTTTTTGACACCTAATGAAACATAACGAAACATAACGAAACATAATGAAACTCCCGCAAATTAAGTACTGCGGGCATAAATTAAAAGATACAAAAAAGATAGATTTATTTTATCATAGATTGCGGAGAAAAGAAAGGATTTCTTCTCAATCCGCAGCATAAATTAGAGCAGCTTCACGATTTGTGTATGCTCCTCATCAGGATATATGTATAGATTCATAATGTCCTTTTCTTTATAATAATGCAGAACCCCGCAGATATTTCCTGAACTACAATAGCCCCTCGTATTCTCGTTCCTGCATAATTCGTAATCCGAATTTCACAATAGTATATATTTCCACAATATTCCAGACGCACCGAAACTCATCACTCTCTTCGTCTATTAAAGTTCCATTTTCCAGATCGGCAGAACTAATTTTTCTTTCCAAAGCTCAGTAAGGGCCTGCGACCTTCCATATTCGAACCACTGTGCATGTTTGTCACTTTTTCTGTTCTTTAGTTTTCTTTTAAATTGCTCCATATATTTATAGGCATATGGATACAGACGCCTAAACTCTTGTTCTTCATATCTGCAGATTTCCTTTCCTTCCCTATTATAAGGAAAGATTATGTATTGCTGCTCTGCTGATTTTTTCTTTTCACTTTTTGTGCTGATTGCTTTCAAACAGATCCCTTTTTCCACTTTCTGTCTTAGCACGTAAAAAAAGCGTTCATCTTCTTTTGTCGGCATGATCAAAAATGCCTCATTTAACAGCGTAGCCACGCTGTTCTGGATATTAAAATACTTACCAAACTGCTCTTTCCCATCATCCACTTTCTGGAAAATCCATTTTTTATTATTCTCACGCAGATGACTCTTTGGAATGATCCTTTTTATGCCTGTTTCGTTCTGCTCATATAGTACTTTATCATTATTATTTTCCTTTTCATAGAGCAGGAAAGCAACGGAGCAGGTAATGCCCGGAAAGACCTTTTGTCCGCTAAAATCAACGATTTCAGTGATTCTGTCAATGATAAGATTTCGTATTTCTTTTGCATACCGGTTTCGGAAAATACTAAAAGGAATCAGGTAAATCATCTTTCCATCTGTTTTTAATGCGTTTATGCCCACCTCTATAAAAGCATAGCAGTAATCAAATCTCCCTTTTCTGCAGACTTCATAATGTTCCCTAAGATACTGCCTCTCTTCTTCTGTCATATCATGATATGTGATATAAGGAGGATTCCCAACAATAAATGAGGCTTTGATTTCACCTGCATTATATGCCAGAAAGTCCTCGCCGCGTATATTCCATGCCACATTGCTTATTCCATTCAAACTGCATATCTCATTTAGATGTTCGATGCATTTCTCTCTTTGTTCCCGGTTAACCTCAAATCCTATAAGATCCCGGGACAGGCTCTGTGCTATATGTTCATTAGACAGTCCCTGCATTTTAGCATCTTTAATATATCTACGGACGATCGGCACTAATATGTTTCCCTGACCACACGAATTTTCCAGAACAGTTTTGCCTGTCAGATTTTTTACGTATCCTATTCGATCCAGCATATCTTCCACGTATTGTTCAGGGGTGAAAATCTGATCATTCCTATTCTTTTTCGACATGAATTTAACAGCCTTTCTGCCTATTTTAACGCCAATACATTTTCTTGACGATAGACTTTTTTATTATAGGCAATTTGTGCAGAAAAAGCAATATATCATCTTTTTATCAAAACCGCTTTCCCTTCAAATGCAAAAGCATATTTCCGGATTCGGCTGACTGAGATTCCCCGGTTTTCCAAACCCTTCTTATACCGCTGCTGCCCAATCTGCCTTAACGCGGCATCGGCAGTATCCTCCAGCGATTTCTCTTCTCACGAATCCCTGACCTTGAATTCCATGATTACCACATTGGCCATTTCGTTCTCAGGCTCCATCATTATATCTTCCATAGCCGCTCTCCCGGTTAGATGTAATTATACATGCTCTGCAAATAACACACAAGAATATTTCGCAGGTATCCATAATACTTACGCCTGTTAACACAGAATGGGATGAGTCAGCCTGGCACCTGCCGGCCAAATGAACTCATCCCACTTTCTGAAACTTCCTATCTTTTACGCAGGTTCACCCTTCCTCAAACTTCTCCCGAAGCTTCGAAAGCGCCTTCTTCTCAATCCGCGACACATAGGAGCGCGATATGCCGAGCCTGCCTGCAATCTGTTTTTGTGTTACCGGCTTATCGTCTAAGAGCCCGTAGCGGAGAATAATGATTTCCTGTTCCCTGTTCGTCAGAATCTGCGGCAGCAGCTTCTGCAGCTGGCTGATTTTGACGTTTTTATCCATGCATTCGATGACGTCCGGCTCTTCACTCTCAATAATGTCCATAAAATTGATCTGGTTGCCTTCCTTATCTGTTCCGATCGGCTCATATATCGATACTTCCCTGGCTGCTTTTCTCCGGTTGCGCAGGTGCATAAGCAGCTCATTGTCAATACACCTTGCGGCATAGGTCGAAAGCCGTGATCCTTTCTCGGGATGAAAAGTCATGACAGCCTTAATAAGCCCGATCGTGCCGATCGAAATCATTTCCTCCATATCTTCATCTGCATTTTGATATTTTTTCGCGATATGTGCTACAAGGCGCATATTGTGTACAATTAATGTATTTCGGGCCTCAAGGCTTCCTCCCTGCATTTCTTCCAGAACTTTTTTCTCCTCCTGTATACCAAGCGGTGGTAAAAAAGTCTTCAAAACCCGCACCTCAAAGCCACTTTCTTCTATTCTATGTGGATATATGCTGCTTCGTGCCTTTCCAATTTTCTTATTTTGTTGTAAAATAATATTTATGAAACGGACATTGACTTATTCCATCGGCGCAGATACCGCCGGATGGAGCATACTTGCATTTTTAAAACAAAAACAGTTCTCGCACAGTGTCATTACGCAGCTGAAAAAAACGGAATGCGGCATTATGGTAAACGGAGTCTGGGCTTATGTCAGCCGGATCTTACAGGAAGGAGAAGTATTATCCATACATCTGGTGGAGGACTGCCCCGCAGATGAGAGCCGCACCCTTATACAGCCGGCAGGACAGCCATTGGAGGCCGTCTATGAAGACGAAGACCTGCTGGTTGTAAACAAGCCTGCCGGCATGCCGGTCCACCCTTCTATAGAGCATTACGACGGCACTCTGGCAGACGCGGTGCTCCGGCATGCCCAGGCAGAACAGGAATGGTATCCATACCGCTGCATAAACCGGCTCGACCGTGATACAAGCGGCCTTGTCCTGATTGCCAAAAATGCTTACAGCAGCTGCATTTTATACGGCCAGATGAGAAACCGCGGCATTTTTCGGACTTATTATGCCATCGCAGAAGGCCTGACGGCAGACTGCGGCACTATCAGCGCGCCGATCAGCCGCAGGGAGGACTCGATCATCGAACGCACGGTAGATTTCGCCGGCGGAAAAAAAGCTGTCACGCATTACAGACGGCTTGCATACAAAGACGGGCTTTCCCTTCTAAAGCTGCATCTTGAAACAGGCCGTACACATCAGATTCGGGTGCATATGCGCCATATCGGCCATCCGCTGATCGGAGACTTTTTGTACAATCCAAAAGATTCCCGTATGAAGAGACAGGCCCTCCATGCCGGGAATCTGGAATTTACACATCCTCTGACCAGCAGGACATTACATCTTTATGCCCCGATGCCGGAAGATATGCTGCAGTTTTTCCATATGGTTATTTCTTAAAATATGCTTTCGGATATAGGCGAAAGTCTCATCTTCGCCTTTTTCTGCCAGCATATGGAGCAGAAACTCCAGCTGGCGCCTTGTGTCGTCATGGACGATCATATAGCTTTTCCGCTTTTCATAGTACTCCAGCGGATCAGTATCCTTGTACTCATCTGCGCGGTAGTTTTTTGAGGCACTGATCCGGTCTACAAACATCTCAATCAAATATTTTACCGGCATCTTCATGCCTGCCACATGCTTATCCGGCCCTGTCGTATAGTCAATCCAGTATTCTGCATGATGCTTGTTGCGCCCTTTGTGGTGCAGCCATGCAGTCGAATAGCCCCGCACCTTCCGCTCTCCATTATGCGGGCTCTGGCCTTCTAAGTAGTAGCGGATTCCGATGCGCATTTCCGGCCATGTATACTTTGACAGGTCATGTGCCAGCCCCTGCCTGTACAGGCCCAGCCGGAAACAGCCCTGCCTGACCAGTTTCCTATGATGATTGATTGTCTTTAAATGCGCCCTTGCATTTTGAATGTATCCCATGCAGGTATCCTCCATCATTTTCCAATTAATATCATAATTGACTGAGGCGGCACTGCGATCTGTGACATTTTTTCCATCTGCTGCGGCTGTACGTCAAACGGCTTTTCTTTATCCGCCGTATTTACCGCAATATGCCACCTCATCCCACAGGGCAGTTTCGGCAGCGCTAAAAACTGCTGTCCGATATGAAAATTCATCCCTATGTAAATATAGTCATCTTCCGTGCCGTCCGGGCGCAGCGCATAAGCACCGCAGTAAAGCAGCCCGATCGCTACCGGAAACAGATTTTTCATCGAAACCCATGCACTTTCCCCATGGTAGCTCAGATCAGGATAGCCCTTTGAGGCATAATCACACATCTGCATGGGCCTGCTGCTGCTTAAAATCGGATGCTGCCTGCGGAATTCAATCATCCGGCGCACAAACTGCCGGAACGCCTCGTTACGCTTTGCCCCGCTCCAGTTGACCCAGCCTGTCTTATTGTCCTGGCAGTAACAGTTGTTATTTCCCTGCTGAGAATTGCCGAATTCATCGCCTGCCATCAAAAGCGGTACGCCCTGTCCGATCATAAGCAGCACAACGGCATTTCGCATCTGTTTTTTGCGGAATTCGATAATGCTTCTTTTTCTAGTCGGCCCTTCTACGCCGCCATTGCCGCTGAAATTCCATTTAATGCCGTCCTGATTGTCCTCCCCGTTCGGCTCATTATGCTTATTTACATACGAAAACAGGTCCGCCAGCGTAAAGCCGTTGTTGCCTGCTATAAAATTCACAAACCCAAATACCGGATTCTGGCGTTTGAGCTGGTTTAACAGATCCGGAATGCTGCCATCAGTCCTGCTCAGCAGCTTTCTGGAGGCGTATAAAAAGTCATCGTTGTATACAAATAAATGTGGATAGGAAGTCTGTTTGTCAAATAAATGCATGTGAAATCCCTCTGCAAACAGCTTTGTGCGCCTTAGAATCAGATCCTGCCCCATCGCATCGGCCGGCAGCGCAGCTCCCAGCAAATGAAATCCATCCACATGATATTCCATCACCCAGTAACGCAGTATTTCAACTGCTATATTCTGATTCATTTTTTCATCAAAATAGATCTCCATAATGCATTCCATATGACTTTTATGGAGTTCACGTATAAGCGCCTTCAGCTCCAATGAAGGCTCCGCAGCTGAAGCATATGCTGATTTTGGAGCATAATAATCACCTGTTATATATCCCCAGCAGTTGATTTTATATGGTAATTCTCCTGCGTCTTCTTCTAATAAATACCCTTCCCTTGCATTATCGCTCCAATCTGTTATATCATGGCTGTCCCTTTCCTGTGCAATCAGCTCTTCAAACTCATAGATCGGCATAAACTCTACCGAGGTCACGCCCAGATCTTTTAAATACGGGATCTTATCCATCACACCCGCAAATGTTCCTTTTTTCTTTCCTACAGCGCCTGCATCCATTGTAAAGCTGCGGACATTCAGCTTGTACATAACCATCTGCTCTCTTGGAATCTCCGGGAAACGGTCCCCGCACCAGTCAAATTCTGAAAAATCAAATCCGGCCCGCACGGTACCGTCTGCCCCAAGACGCCTTGCATCTGCCCATTTTTCCCGTCCTATGACTCTGCGCGCATACTGGTCAAATACCAGCCTGCCGTCGATCTCATAATTATAATTATATTTTTTCCAGTTTAACCCTTTGATTCCTACGGAACGGAGAGCCCCGATACAATATTCATCTGGAACCGGTATACGAATCTGCTTATCATTTGTTGTATAAAGCAGAATCGCGCATTTTTGTTCTTTCTCACCCTCAAATGTAAAATAAACAGTCTCTGCCGTCTTGGATACACCGATTTTTGCATAATTTCCTTCTATGATTTTATATTCCATATCTTTTCCGCCTTTTCCTGTCTGCCTGTTAGCTGGAACTAATCCTTTGTATCCCTTATACCTTCTTATAGATCTCTGTATTCGTTACTCTTCGAACATTATAGCATTAAATTTTATCGTTTGTATACATTTTTCTTTAAAATCATACAAAATATAAATAAGGTTCGTAATGCTGCACAAAAATAAAGCTTACCACCCTCACTTATCTGTCAATATGTATATTTTTTTCATAACAAGAAAAATTTTTTATATCCAAAATCCTTTACAAATTATTTTTAAATTTATTCGGAATCTTGAAACGCTCAGAAAATACAGATCTCAGAAAATACAGATCTAAAAAAATACAGATCTAAAAAAATACAGATCTAAAAAAATACAGATCTAAAAAACAGGCTACAATATTTCAGATAAAAAACAAGACGGTCCGGCTTCTTTGCTGCGCAGCTTTTTGACATAAGATATATGCAGCAGCTTTTTTGCCCGTGTCATTCCTACGTACATCATGCGCCGCTCTTCTTCAATCTCTGCTTCTAAAACAGCTTTTTTATATGGAATCAGCCCCTCATTCACATCCGGCATAATAACCAGGTCATACTCGAGGCCTTTTGAAGCATGCAGCGTCATGATTGATATGCTGTCATCCTCCTGCGGCTGCCTGTTACGCTCCTGCTCCTGTTTCAGCTGCCTTGTATAATCATCCACAAACTGAAGCCATTCATTTAACTGCCTGTATTCCTTTGTGCTTTCCGCCAGTTCGTCTAGTATGTCAAAAAGCTCGCCGACAGGGATCTGGCGTTCATCTGCATACTCTGTCAGATAATCGTCATAGCCGATGCCTCTGCGCATATAATTTAACGCAGCATACGGCGTAATTCTGGACATTACCTGCAGGTCGTAAAAAAGCTGCTCGATCCGCTCTGCGATCCACGGCTGCTGCTCATAAAATGCCTGCCACTTATCAAAAGACACCTCGGAATGTGCAAGGCTCTCCCTGCTGATATACCTTTTCGGGCGGTTGATAATGCGCAGAAAATCACTGCGCGCCCGGCTGCCGAGTGCAAGCCTGAAATATGCCATCAGATCCTGCGCAATCCAGTGGCCGTATAGATTGGGAATCCGCTCTTTTGTCCGAAACGGCAGATTATATTCGATCAGTTTTGCAATCAGCGCACCCGGCTGTGTATTCGTCCGGTACAATACTGCAATCTGCCCAAAGCTGCCGCCTTTTGCTATATGTGACCGTATCAGGCTGATTACAGCCATATTTTCTTCCTGTATATTTTCAAACTGCCTGCATAAAAATGATGTGCCTGCTGTCCTGTCAGCGCTTTCAATCTGCTTTTCAAACCGTTTTTGGTTATGTGCAATCAGCCTGCCGGCCCGGTCTGTGACTTCTTTCGGACAGCGGTAGTTCACAGACAGCCGTATCAGCTGCGTGCCTGGATAGTCTTTTGGAAAATTCAGCATCAGTTCTGGTTTTGAGCCGCGGAACCGGTATATAGACTGGTCATCGTCCCCCACTACAAATAAATTCGCCGTTTCGCCTGCAAGCAGGCGCACAGTCTGATACTGCAGCTGGTTGATGTCCTGAAACTCATCGACCATAATATAGGCATATTTTTTCTGCCATGCCGCCCGGATATCCATGCGCTGCTCCAGCAGCTCCTTTGTGTAGACTAATATATCGTCAAAATCAATCAGCCTGTGGTCGTGCATATATCTGGCATATTCCCGATAGATCAGCAGAAACACATCCTTGCCGCAGTGGACAGGATAATAATTCTCGATCGAAGCCCCGCTGTTTTTTAATGCACTGATTTCGCTTAGAAGATCTGCACTGAACTCCGTTTCATCTTCGCATTCAATCCGGTTTCTTTTTATAATCTCCCGCATAAACTGATATTTGACCTCTTCACGGGCAATATTTTCTGCAGAATAGTGGTATGCATGTCTTAAAATCGTAAAAAATACCGCATGAAACGTGCCAAAACTGACACCTCGATATTTCTCTGCAGTCAGCTGCTCAAAACGCCTCTGCATTTCTCTGGCAGCTGCTTTTGTAAACGTGACAACTAAAATCTGCGACGGCGGCACACCACACCGGGTGATCAGATATTCGGTACGCTTTGTAATCGTAGCCGTCTTTCCGCTGCCCGGCCCTGCAAGTACCAGGCATGGCCCGTTCGTATGCGCTGCTGCCTGTGCCTGGGATGGATTTAAATTCATAGCTGCCATTCTGCTGCCTTTCTGTTCAAATATAGGGAACAATCCGGCACCTGCAGACGCTTTATCTGTCAGACAAAGCAGACGCAGGTGCCGGACTGTTTGTATTAATTCAATGCATTATGCGCGGTGCATTGAGAACTTATCCATATCATAATTTCCTAAATTGCCATGTACGCCGCGGTCATCAGCCTGTGACAGAAGCGTATCTCTGTTTTTCTTAGATTTTACCTTATCCTGAAAAGCACTCGGGCCTCCTACACATCCGCCCTCGCATGCCATGCCTTCAATAAAATCTTCCGGCAGCTTGCCGACTTTCATAAGAAGCAGTGCTTTCTTGCATTCTGCCGCACCATTGGCCCTGCAGATCTTTGCATCCATTTCCTGATCGGTTTCTTTCAGGCACTGAAGAACCGCTTCAGTAACACCGCCAGAATTTCCAAACCTCTTTCCAAAAATGCTGGATTCCTGATATTCATTTTCTGCCGGCTGTAACGTAATATTCCTTGCCTTTAACAGCACGCGGATTTCACTATAGGTCATAACTGCATCTGCATTTCCTTCGATCTTCTGATCCTTTACTTCTGATTTCTTGGCAATGCACGGGCCGATAAATACCGTATATGCTTCTGGATCTTTGGATTTAATCATACGGGAAACTCCGCACATCGGTGATACAGTCGTTGACACATGGTCTTTTAATTCTGGATAATGCTTATAAACCATATTCACAAATCCCGGACAGCAGGAGGTCGTCATTTTCTTTCCTTCCTTATATGCCTCTGCCCATTCATCTGCTTCGCTTGCCGCAGTCATATCGCCGCCCAGGCCGACCTCAATCGTATCGGTAAAGCCCAGCTCTTTCAATGCATTTTTCCAGCTCTGCATCGTAATGTCTGTGCCAAACTGCCCTTCGGTAGCCGGTGCAATCATAGCATATACCTTTTTGCCTGATTTTAATGCTTCTATAACGTCCACAATAAATGTCTGTGAACCGATTGCGCCAAACGGACAGTTATGGATACACTGGCCGCAGCGGATACATTTTTCTTTATCAATAACGGAAACATTATACTCGTCATATGTGATGGCATCTACCGGACATGCTACCTTACACGGACGCTTTACGCCGACGATTGCATTGTATGGACATGCCTTTGCACACTGTCCGCATTCCTTACATTTTGACGGATCAATATAAGAACGGTCACGGCCCATTGTAATGGCTCCGAATTTGCAGGCATTCATACATGCCTTGCCCAGACAGTTCTGGCAGTTATCCGTTACGGTATAGCTGGAAATCGGGCAGCCTTCACACGCGGAACTGATTACCTGGATCACATTGCCGTCCTGCTCTGCACCCAGGTTCTTGCCCTCTGCAAGGCGTACTCTCTGGCGGATAATTTCTCTTTCCTTATAAATACAGCAGCGGAAATTTGGTACAGGTCCCGGGATCAGTTTCTTTGGAATATCATCCCTCTTTTCATCAAGTGTCCCGTCAAAAGCCAGTTTTGCAACCTCATACAACACGTCGTGTTTGATCTTGATTACATTCTCATCATTGTACATGTGCGTTCCCCCATCTATTTATTTTTGTGTCAGCAAACAGCCGCCCTGTGGATTTTTCTTTATAAAAGCGAGACATGCCCGATCAGGCCTCCCTCGACCAATATGCTCTGCATTACTGCATGAAAGTATGTTTTGTGGTAGAATCTTAAATACAGAATATAAAATACATTATTTTATAACAATCCAAATGAACTTATTACGGAAGCTTACTGACAGATTTTTTAGATATGGTTGATTATAATATAAAGTTCGAAAAAAATCTACATTCTTTTGCGAAATATGCGCTTGTATTGAAAAAAAAACTTTATGTTCGTCATATTGTCATTGACACAGCCAAAATATGTAATGCCCGATACATATTTATGCACCACATCCTGCTTTTATGCATATTTTATAAGAAAAAGATTCAGGAGTTTTCTATGCATAACTGTTATCAGCCGAATAACTGCGGCGCAATGCCGTACACAATGCAGCCGGAAGGATACACCAATTCCGTTAACTGCACCTGCTACCTGGCTATGGCTACCGTGCCGTGGCAGCAGTTTACCAGTTCTTACGAACCAGAAAAAGCATTCAGAATCGGAACCGTATTTCCAGAGCTTGACAAACCATTTCTTGGAAGGGGCGTGATGAGATCATGAATCAGGCTAAAAACAGGCAGGAACTATTCTCATGGATAAACAAGGTGAGCTTTATGGCATACGACATGGCTCTTTACCTCGATACACATCCGCAGGACCAGCAGGCGCTGGCATTTTTCCAAAAATACAGCCAGATGCGCCGTCAGGCACTTGCTGCCTATGCGGCACAGTTCGGCCCGTTAAATATGGACTGCATTGACAATGACGATCACTGGCACTGGGCTACCCAGCCATGGCCATGGGAAGGAGGCTGCTGCTAAATGTGGAATTATGAAAAAAGACTGCAATACCCGGTAAATATCTCTACGCCGAATCCAAAAATAGCTCAGGTTATCCTGTCACAGTTCGGCGGGCCTGACGGTGAACTGGCTGCATCTATGCGCTATCTGGCACAGCGGTATACTATGCCGTACCGGAATGTAGCGGGGCTGCTGACAGATATAGGTACAGAAGCCCCTGAAATGTTCCTTTCAGGGGCTACCGCTTTTTTTGATTCTTTTGCAACTGTGTAGCTCCATTTGAGAGGGAGTAAATTCAAATACACATCTATATTCTCTCTATCATTAACGACCATCTTATCAAGTAGCTGCGTGTAAAATTCATCTTCATATTCTATACCACTAATAAGTTCGTCAATCGCCTTTTTTATATCTTCCATTAACTCCTGTTGCCTTGCTATGACAATTTGTTGCTTTTCAATACTCTCCATCATAGATTTTAAGCTGTCTATTTCGGCATCGTATTTTACTCTGAGAGCAGAAAATTCATCACGGTCAATATCACCGCTGGTATAAAGGTCAATCAAGTCGGTACGCTTTTTCTTTGCCGCTTCCATTTTCTCTCCTAAAACATTTGTGTCTGCGCCTGTTACATCCATCGAAATAACCTTATTAATCATCTTGATTAAGTTATCGGATATTTTCTGACGGTCAATGGTGAGCTGTCTGCAGACGAGAGACATAATGTGGATGGCTTCTTCATTGCGGATACTCATACCACAACAGCCTACTTGATTTCCCGCTTTATCAATATGAGGGTTTCCGTGATTTGCCGCTTCGTAACAACGCCATGCTTTATATCTGCTGCCGTCTTTTCGGTTTTTATATCTGGCGACATAGCTTGCGCCACATCTGCCGCACTTAATTTTCCCAGAAAACGGATAACGGTTGCTGTGTTTTGCTTTGCCCTCCTGTGAA
>CAJUHV010000017.1 GCA_910586445.1 uncultured Eubacterium sp. | reverse complement strand
CTACGACAATTATTGAAACAGGATTAGATATTTCCAATGTTAATACGATGATTATTCAGGATGCGGATAATATGGGGCTGTCACAGCTGTATCAGCTGAGAGGGCGTGTAGGACGCTCAAATCGGACAGCCTTTGCATTCTTGATGTACAGGCGTGATAAAATGCTCAAAGAGATCGCAGAAAAACGGCTTGCCGCGATCAGGGAGTTTACAGATCTTGGCAGCGGATTTAAAATTGCCATGCGGGACTTAGAGATTCGAGGGGCAGGCAACCTGCTTGGCGCCCAGCAGAGCGGGCATATGGAGGCGGTTGGATATGACCTGTACTGTAAGATGCTCAATGATGCCGTGAAGCAGGCAAAAGGAGTGGCACCCGAAGAGGATTTTGAGACCTCGATTGATATAGATATCGATGCATATATTCCTCCGGCATATATTCCAAATGAATACCAGAAGCTGGATATTTACAAACGAGTAGCAGTGATTGAAACACGGGAAGAATATGAAGAGATGATGGAAGAGCTGCTTGACCGTTTCGGCAATCCTCCAAAATCAGTCATTAACCTGTTAAATATCGCGCAGGTAAAGGCGAAAGCACACCGGGTATACATCAAAGATATTACACAGAAAGGGACAGTGCTTAAAATGCTTATGCATGAGCATGCGAAAATCGATACAGTAAAAATCCCGGAGCTGGTGAAACAATATGATGGAAAGATGACTTTTACCGCAGCAGGCAAGAATCCTGTGTTTGTATACAATATGGTAAAAAACAGCCGTGATATAAAGAAAACAGATCCGGTAGCACTGCTGACGCAGCTGGTGGAGGCAATGGCGAAAATCTGTGAGAGGATATAATTTATCGTTATTGTATTTTGTGAAAAAACGATGAAACTTCTTGCGGATACCGTATAATTGCACTATAATAGACCAGTGCATAATTTATGAAACAGGATATGATGGAAAGAATATTAGGAGGCATTTCACTTATGAAGTTTAAGAAAGTAGCAGCAGCACTGCTGGCGGCGGTTATGATTTCATCATCTGCAGCAGGCTGTGGCAGTAAGATTGATGCAAACGCGGCAGCGGCAACTCTGGATGGCAAAGAGATTCCTATGGGAGTTGCGAATTTTATAGCGCAGTATCAGGCAGTGCAGATGGATAGTTATTTCCTTTCCTATTACGGAGAAGATATGTGGTCATCAGATTCTGGAGAAGGCACTACAATGACAGAGTCTGTAAAAGAAGATGTAATGGAGAATCTGCAGGTACTGTATCTGCTGGATGCGCATGCTTCGGATTATGATGTGGCACTGACTGATGAGGAAAAAGAAGCGATCACGCAGGCAGCGGCAAAATTTTTGGAAGATAATACACAAGAAGCGCTGGATACGATGGGAGCTACGCAGGAGACGGTAGAAGAAATGCTCCGTTTAAATACGATCCAGTCTAAAATGCATGCAGCGATCACAGAGCAGATTGATACAAAGGTGACAGCAAAAGAGAGTGCGCAGAAGACATTCAGCTATGTGCGCTTTGAAAAGAAGGATGAATCAGATACGTCAGCTGATGACGAAGAATCCGAAAATACAGGCACAGATGATGCAGATACAGACAGTGAGCCTGTTGAAGCTAAAGACAGCAAGGAAGAGGCAGAGGAATTTCTTGACGAGGCATTAAAGGATATGGATAAGGCAGTACAGGCAGGCGGCTATACAGTACTGTCATGCTCATTTGGTGCAGGAGACTTAAAAGAAGAGGATAATACAACTACTCTGGATGTAGCCGTACTGGAGGCAGCGGACAAGCTGAAGAATAAGGAAGTAGCAGATTCGGTGATCGAAACTGATGATGCATACTTTGTAATTCATATGGATGATACGAATGATAAAGAAGCTGCAAAAACAAAAAAAGAATCCATTCTGTCAAAGAGGCGTACAGAAAAGTACGATGAAGTTTTAGAAAGCTATAAAAAAGACTGCGAATGGAAAGTAAATGAAAGTGAATGGAAAAAAGTCAACTTCGATGAACTGTACACGGTAAAAACACCGGAGACAGATCAGACGACGAATGATACCACCGCAGATGACCAGACAGGAACAGACGACAGCACAGCGGATAATCAGACCGGAACGGATGACGGTACCGCAGGTGATCAGACAGGGGCGGATGACAGTACCGCAGACGGCGAGACCGGAGCTGATGACAGTCACACGGGCAGCAGCACGGCTGATGATGGAACAGAAGGCAGTACCGCAGATGATCAGACGGGAGACAGTGCGGCAGACGATCAGACAGGAGCTGATGACAATTCAGATGACAGCGCTGCAGATGGTGAGACAGGAGCTGATGACGGTGGTGCAGATGGTGAATCAGGTACAGATGATACATCAGCAGAAGATTGATTTTAGTCAGAAAGCATTTTTCAAACACGCTCTAGAGGCATTGCAACCATACACATGATGTGCTAGAATAGAATAAAAATAAAAAGTAAGACAGATACTGTAAGATCCGCGCAGTACTGTCTTTCTTTTCGAGTTTAACTATTTAATATTAAATCGAGGATAAAGTTATGAAAAAAATATTATATTTTCTAAAAGATTATAAAAAAGAAAGTATCCTTGCACCGCTGTTTAAGATGCTCGAAGCGACCTTTGAGCTGATTATACCGCTTGTTATGGCAGCAATTATAGACGTGGGAATCGCAGGCAGCGATAAAAGCTATGTCATCCGCATGTGCCTTGTGATGACCGGGCTTGGCATTATAGGTCTGGCCTGTTCGATCACAGCGCAGTATTTTGCAGCAAGGGCAGCAGTCGGAATGGCAGCAAAGCTGCGCCATGCAGTCTTTGACCATATTCAAAATTTATCCTTTTCTAAAATCGATCAGATTGGTACTTCTACGCTGATTACACGTATGACGAGCGATATCAATCAGGTACAGGCAGGGACCAATCTGTTTCTGCGCCTGTTTCTGCGTTCTCCATTTATAGTATTCGGTGCAATGGTGATGGCATTTACGGTAGATGTAAAAGCTGCACTTATTTTTGTGGTCACAATCCCGCTTTTGTCTGTCGTAGTATTCGGCGTTATGAGCGTGAGCATTCCGCTGTATAAGAAAGTGCAGAACGGCCTGGATGAAGTGCTGACGCTGGTACGTGAAAATCTCACCGGAGTACGTGTGATCCGTGCGTTTCACAAAGAAGAAGATGAAATCAAAAAATTTAATGAAAAAAATCAAATGCTGAATGAACATCAGCAGTACGTAGGAAAAATATCGGCATTGACAAATCCGGTCACGTATGTAATCATTAATGTGGCAACACTTGTGCTGATCTGGACAGGAGCTGTCAGGGTAGATACAGGCTATATTACACAGGGCGAGGTCGTAGCTTTGGTCAATTATATGTCACAGATTCTGGTGGAGCTGATTAAGCTGGCAAACCTTATTGTAAGTGTGACGAAAGCGATCGCATGTGGAAAGCGCGTAGCAGATATATTGGATGTGGAAAAAGGACTCCTGGATGCAGAGCCTGTGCATGAAGAAATTAAATCTGAAAAAAATAAATATGAAGTAGAATTTGATCACGTCAGCATGTCTTATCAGAGCAAGGGAGAGTATGCGGTTACAGATATTAGCTTTAAGGCCCGAAAGGGTGAGACAATCGGTATTATTGGCGGTACCGGATCAGGAAAGAGTACGATTGTAAGCCTGATTCCGCGGTTTTATGATGTATCCAAAGGCTCTGTGCGGGTAGGCGGCGTGGATGTCAGAGCTTATGATGTTGCCAGGCTGCGCGGAATGATAGGTATCGTTATGCAGAAAGCAGTGTTATTTAAAGGGACAATCCGTGAAAATCTAAAATGGGGCAATGAAGCCGCTACGGATGCCCAGCTGAATGAGGCGCTTGAAACAGCGCAGGCGATGGATGTAATCCGCGCAAAGGAGCTGGGACTGGATGAACCGATTGAACAGGGCGGGAAAAACCTGTCCGGCGGCCAGCGGCAGCGACTTACAATCGCGCGTGCACTGGTACGCAGGCCGCAGATTCTTATATTGGACGACAGCGCCAGTGCACTGGATTTTGCTACGGACGCGAAGCTGCGCAGGTCGCTGCGCGAACTGGATTATGATCCGACGGTCTTTATTGTATCCCAGAGGACATCGTCCGTCCAGTCTGCCGACAGCATACTGGTACTGGATGATGGTGTGCTGGCAGGGCAGGGCACACATGATGAGCTGCTGAAAACATGCAGTGTCTATCAGGAAATATATGCCTCCCAGTTCCGCAGCAGCGAAGGGGACAGAGAAAAGGAGGACAGCACACTATGAATACTTCAGCCAAAAATAAACAGACGCAGACAATCAGAAAAGTGCTTGCATATATAAGGCAGTACTGGTTTTTGGTGCTGCTGTCACTCGTGTCTGCAGCTGTCACCGTATTTGCCACCTTGTATTTTCCGATTCTGACCGGAGATGCGGTAGACCTGATTATAGAACAAGGACTTGTTGATTTTGACGGGATACTGGCCATTATAAAAAAAGCCGGGATTTTAATCGCAGTTACCTCAGCTGCCCAGTGGCTGATGAATGTGATCAATAACCGTATTGCGTATCAGGTGATCCGGGATATTCGGGAAGAGGCATTTCAAAAAATCGAAATCCTCCCTTTGAAATATCTGGACGGGCATTCTACGGGAGAAATTGTCAGCCGTGTCATAGCGGACGTGGATCAGTTTGCAGACGGCCTTTTGATGGGATTTACCCAGCTGTTTACCGGGCTGCTTACGATTGTCGGAACACTTTGTTTTATGCTGTCGATTAATGCAGGGATTACGGCAGTCGTAGTAGTCGTAACGCCGGTATCCCTGCTTATGGCTGCGTTTATAGCAAAGAGCACATACCAGATGTTTCAGCGTCAGTCGCAGAGCAGGGGGCAGCAGACAGCGCTGATCGATGAGATGATCGGCAGCCAAAAAGTGGTTCAGGCATTTGGGCGGGAAAAGAAAGTGTTAGAGCAGTTTGACGCAATCAATGCGGATCTGGAAAAGCATTCTTTAAGCGCGATTTTCTTCTCGTCGATTACCAACCCGGCAACACGGTTTGTAAACAGCCTTGTGTATACAGGAGTGGCTGTATTTGGAGCATTATCTGTAATAAACGGTAATCTGAGCATCGGGCAGCTTTCCTGTTTTTTGAGCTATGCCAACCAGTATACAAAGCCGTTTAACGAAATCTCCGGGGTAATTACGGAGCTGCAGAATGCACTCGCATGTGCGGCACGCATTTTTGAACTGATCGAAGAATCTCCGCAGGTTCCAGACCGGGCAGACGCGCATGTGCTGGAGCACGCGGACGGCAGCGTAGATCTGGAGCATGTCAGCTTTTCTTATGTGCCGGACCGAAAGTTAATAGAAGATTTTAATCTGCAGGTGCTGCCGAGCCAGCGCATTGCGATTGTAGGGCCGACAGGCTGCGGCAAGACGACGATGATCAATCTGCTTATGCGTTTTTACGATCCGCAGGCAGGCGTGATCAAAGTAAACGGCATCGATGTCAAAGACATTACCCGCAAAAGCCTGCGCGGATCTTATGGCATGGTGCTGCAGGAGACATGGCTGCGCAGCGGTACGATACGGGATAATATCTGTATGGGCAGGCCGCAGGCCTCTGATGAAGAGATGATACAGGCAGCGAAGGCAGCACATGCACATAGCTTTATTAAACGCCTTTCGAATGGGTATGATACAGTTATCACAGAAGACGGCGGAAATCTCTCGCAGGGACAGAAACAGCTGCTGTGCATTGCACGTGTAATGCTCTGCCGTCCGCCTATGCTTATTTTAGATGAAGCAACATCTTCGATCGATACACGTACGGAAATGAAAATCCAAAATGCGTTTGCCGCTTTGATGCAGGGAAGGACTAGCTTTATTGTAGCGCACCGGCTTTCGACGATCGAAAGCGCGGATGTCATTCTTGTTATGAAGGAAGGCAGTATAATTGAGCAGGGATCTCATAAAGAACTCTTGAAAAAAAATGGATTTTATGCGACACTTTATAATAGTCAGTTTGCAAGATAAATCATATGCTTTTTTTGTAACAATATGCAGGTTTTGGAATAAAATATTTTTAGAAAGAAAAAATAGTAAATATTGATATTTGATATTGAAGGCTTGACAAATAAGAAAATTCACGATTATAATTACGTGTTGACAAGGTGTTATATTCGATACGCATAGGCATCCTGTATGGCAGCTTCTGCCGTACAGGTCAGGGTATGTTAGTTAGAGATAGAGCATGACAGATTGAGGTGTGAGATGGAACAGTATTATGTGATTAAAGGTGGTATCCCGCTGGTTGGCGAAGTAGAGATTGGCGGAGCGAAAAATGCAGCGCTGGCGATTCTGGCAGCAGCCATAATGACAGATGAGACAGTGACAATTGAAAATCTTCCAAATGTGCGTGATATTAACGTGCTTTTGGATGCCATGGCAGAAATCGGGGCAATCATTGACCGCGTGGATGAACACACCGTGAAGATCAACGGCTCATTGATTAATGAGCTGTGTGTGGAATACGAATATATTAAAAAAATACGTGCATCTTATTACCTGCTGGGTGCTCTGCTCGGAAAATATAACCATGCAGAGGTAGCGCTGCCTGGCGGCTGTGATATCGGCAGCAGGCCGATTGACCTGCATTTGAAGGGATTTCGTGCGCTCGGCGCAGACGTATCGATCCAGCATGGACTGATTGTGGCACAGGCGCAGCAGCTGCGGGGTACGCATGTCTATCTCGATAAGGTTTCTGTCGGCGCTACGATCAACATAATGATGGCTGCGTCTATGGCAGCGGGCAAAACAATTATTGAAAATGCGGCAAAAGAACCGCATGTTGTCGATGTAGCCAACTTTTTAAACAGCATGGGCGCGAATATCCGCGGTGCAGGAACGGATGTAATCCGTATTGTAGGCGTAGAAAAGCTCCATGCAACCGAATATTCCATCATACCTGATCAGATTGAAGCAGGCACGTTTATGTTTGCAGCCGCAGCTACAAAAGGAGACGTGACTGTAAAAAATGTAATACCAAAGCACTTAGAAGCAACCACGGCCAAATTGATCGAGGTCGGCTGTGAAGTAGAAGAATTTGATGATGCTGTCAGGGTAGTTTCTTCCAAGCCTATGCGCCATACACAGGTGACGACGCTTGCATATCCGGGATTTCCGACCGATATGCAGCCGCAGATGTCGGTGCTGCTCGGCATAGCGCAGGGCACAAGCACTGTGACAGAAAGCATATTTGAAAACCGTTTCCGATATGTGGACGAATTGACCAGAATGGGAGCGAATATCAAAGTAGAAAGCAGCATTGCCATTATAAACGGCATATCCGGCTATATGGGAGCAAGGGTCAGTGCGCCGGATCTCAGGGCAGGTGCAGCGCTTGTGATCGCCGGGCTGTCCGCCGAGGGCGTTACCGTGGTAGATAATATACAGTATATTGAGCGCGGGTATGAAAACTTTGAGACAAAGCTGAGCGAGCTGGGAGCGCAGATTGAAAAGGTGTGTTCAGAAAAGGAGATTCAGAAATTTAAGCTCAAGGTCGGTTAACGGACAGGGCTGTTAATGTCTGGGATGATGCGGATCGTTCTCTGCATCATCTTTTTGGCAGATTGAAATATTTGTCATTGACTTTTGCTCTAAGATGTTGTAATGTGGATATGGAGTTAGATTTGAGAATTCAAAATTGCATACGATTTTTCTCTTATTCAGAGTGATGGAGATACAAAGGATCTGTGAAGTCACGGCAACCCCTGCATAGCGTGGAAGGTGCCAACCTGAGCGAGTGATCGAACAATAAGAGGATTTGATTATTTAACTGTAGTGTCAGGTCCGCTTTTGCGAGCCTGTTTTTTTTGCCGTCGGATGTCTGGGCAGCGGATTGGACGATGATCAGGCTGTCGGCATAGGCAGCAGAAAGAGGCACAGAGACAATTAATCAATCAACGAAAGGAAAAAGTATGGAAAAGTTATTATTTACATCCGAATCAGTAACAGAAGGCCATCCAGACAAATTATGTGACGCCGTATCCGACGCGATACTGGATGCATGCATGGAGCAGGACCCGATGAGCCGTGTAGCCTGCGAGACAGCAAGCTGTACGGGATTTGTTCTTGTGACAGGCGAGATTACGACCAAAGCGCAGTTGGATATACCTGCGATTGTAAGAAAGACCGTGGATGAAATCGGTTATAATGATGCGAAGACTGGCTTTGACTGCCATACCTGCGCTGTTTTTTCGGCACTGGACAGACAGTCTGCAGATATTGCAATGGGCGTAGACAAAGCGCTTGAAGCAAAAGAAAATAAGATGACGGACGAGCAGCTGGAGGCAATCGGCGCAGGAGACCAGGGCATGATGTTCGGTTATGCTACGAATGAGACAGAGAGCTATATGCCGTATCCGATTTCGCTGGCTCATAAGCTGGCACTGCAGCTTACCAAGGTGCGCAAGGACGGCACGCTTACTTATCTGCGCCCGGACGGAAAGACACAGGTATCTGTAGAGTATGACGAAGCAGGAAAGCCTAAGAGGCTTGAGGCAGTCGTATTATCTACGCAGCATGATGAGGATGTGACCCAGGAGCAGATTCATGCGGATATTAAAAAGCATGTATTTGATCCGATTATTCCGGCAGAGATGATCGACCAGGATACAAAGTTTTTTATAAATCCTACTGGACGGTTTGTAATCGGCGGGCCGCAGGGTGACGCGGGACTTACCGGACGTAAGATTATCGTAGATACATATGGCGGCTATGCGAGACATGGCGGCGGAGCATTTTCTGGAAAAGACTGTACGAAGGTAGACCGTTCGGCTGCATATGCGGCACGCTACGTAGCAAAAAATATTGTAGCAGCAGGACTGGCAGACAAATGTGAGATCCAGCTGTCCTATGCAATCGGTGTAGCACAGCCGACCTCTGTAATGGTTGATACGTTCGGCACAGGCAGGCTGGCAGATGAAAAGCTGGTAGAGATTGTCCGTGAGAATTTTGACCTGCGCCCGGCAGGAATTATCAAAATGCTTGATTTAAGAAGGCCGATTTACCGCCAGACAGCCGCATATGGGCATTTTGGCAGAAATGACTTAAACCTTCCTTGGGAGGCATTGGATAAAGTAGACGTGTTGAAAAAATATCTGTAAGCCGGTGTTTGTGAATTATTTATGATTTTAGAAAAAATTTAGAATCTTTTTGTGAAATTTTATGTGCAATTGCAGACAGAGTGATATAATATGTAGTAAGCAAGAACACGCTTACGATGGAGCAATGGCAGCTGCTGTGGTGTGTAGAACGCCGCAGCAGCTGTTTTGGATTTTAGTGGATGGGAGTCGGGTATTATGAAGCTGAGCACAAAATTGGTGATCTCCTTTTTTTTGATTGTGTTTGTACCGATCTTGCTGGCAGTGCTTGCTTTTTTTGTGATCAGGCTGATGCAGGTAAAAGCGGTGACACAGCAGGATGGGATAGATATCGGAACGCTTGCATATCAGATCGACAGCGCACAGATGAGGGTGCTGGTAGAAGACATGGTTCTATGCATTGTATTGATTTTGATTGTAACAGGGCTTACGATTACAGCATGGATCTACAGGGGCATCGTAACGCCGATCCGTAAGCTGGAAGAAGCCGCACAGAATATCAAGGAAGGCAATCTGGATTTTTCGGTAGAGGCAGAGAGCAACGATGAGATGGGCAGGCTGTTTCGAAACTTTGAAGAAATGCGCATAAGGCTGAAGGAGTCCGCCGAAGAAAAGCTGGAGGCAGAAAAGGAAAACCGCATACTGATCAGTAATATCTCGCATGACCTGAAAACACCGATTACTGCGATCAAGGGATATGTGGAGGGCATTCTGGACGGTGTGGCAGATACGCCGGAAAAAATGGATAAATACATCCGTACAATATACAGTAAGGCAATCGATATGGACCGGCTGATTAATGAGCTGACGCTTTATTCTAAAATCGATACAAACCGCATACCGTATAATTTTAATAAAATAAATGTCGCGGAATATTTTAATGACTGCATAGAGGAAATCGGCCTCGAGCTGGAGGCGGAAAATATCGGGCTGTCATATTTTGATTATGCGGGAGATGATGTTGTAATCATTGCAGACCCGGAACAGTTAAAGCGTGTGATTGACAATATTATCGGAAATTCTGTAAAATATATGGATAAAGAGCATGGCCTTATTAATATACGCATAAAAGATGTAGGCGACTTTATCCAGGTTGAGATCGAAGATAATGGAAAAGGGATTGCACAAAAAGACCTGCCGTTTGTGTTTGACCGATTTTACCGGGCGGATGCCTCTAGGAACTCTGCTACAGGCGGCAGCGGCATCGGCCTGTCAATTGTGAAAAAAATCATACAGGATCATGGAGGCAAAATATGGGCGACGAGCAAAGAGTCTACCGGCACGGTAATGTATTTTGTGATACGAAAATATCAGGAGGTTCCAAATGAGTAAAATATTGATTATTGAAGACGAGATGACAATTGCGGAATTGGAGAAAGATTATCTGGAACTAAGCGATTTTAAAGTCGAGATCGAGACAAACGGTGAACAGGGGCTGAAAAAAGTACTGGAAGAGGATTACAATATGGTGATCCTAGACCTGATGCTGCCGGGCATGGACGGATTTGAAGTATGCAGGCAGATCAGGGAGCATAAGAATCTGCCGATTTTAATGGTATCTGCAAAAAAAGATGATATTGACAAAATAAGGGGGCTGGGACTGGGAGCGGATGATTATGTGACAAAGCCGTTTTCGCCAAGTGAGCTTGTAGCCCGCGTGAAGGCGCATCTGGCAAGATATGAGCGGCTGATCGGCAGCGGCATACCGCAGAATGATATTGTAGAGATCCGGGGAATACGCATTGACAAGACTGCCAGGCGCGTATGGGTCAATGAAGAAGAAAAACAGTTTACGACAAAAGAGTTTGACCTGCTCGTATTTCTGGCGCAGAATCCAAACCGCGTATTTACAAAAGAAGAGCTGTTTAAAGAGATCTGGGATATGGAGTCGGTAGGGGACATTGCGACGGTTACGGTGCATATTAAAAAAATCCGCGAAAAAATAGAGATCAATACGGCAAAGCCGCAGTATATAGAAACAATCTGGGGTGTCGGCTACCGGTTTAAAATGTAAGGGGACCGGGAAAAGCTTATGGCAGGACAGCATAAAGAATTAGATCATATCTTATATGAGGATGCACAGATTATAGTGTGCAGAAAGCCGGCAGGCGTAGCGACTGAGACGAAAAAGGCAGGGCAGCAGGACATGGTCAGCCTGATCTGCAATTACAGGCATGGCAGGGGCGAAGAGGCGTATGCAGGGACCGTTCATCGGCTGGACCAGCCGGTAGAAGGCATTCTGGTATTTGGCAAAGATCCAAAAAGCACGGCTGCATTGAGCAGGCAGCTTGCGCAGGGAGGCTTTTCAAAAATATATCTGGCAGTTACACAGGGCAGTCTGCCAGAGCAGGAAGGAAAGCTGCAGCATTATCTGAAAAAGGACAGCAGAACGAATACGTCGTCTGCAGCAGCAAAAGGAGAGGCCGGAGCGAAAAAAGCAGAACTGTATTATCAGGTGTTAGGTACGGATGTGAGCATGGAGCCGGCTCGCAGTCTTGTAAAGATCCGGCTGCTGACAGGCAGGCATCATCAGATCCGCGTACAGATGGCACAGATCGGTGCTCCGCTGGCAGGAGACAGAAAATATGGCAGGCAGGAGGAGGCCTGTGAGGACGGTGCAGATGGACTGGGCCTGTGTGCATGTGCGCTTGGGTTTGTACATCCGCTCACAAAAAAAGAAATGATTTTCCGCATAGCGCCATCACAGGCGGTGTTTCAAAAGTTTGGCTTGGATTCAAAAAAGTGGCAGGAAAGCGGAGCAGTTTATCTACATAATAATATATAATCCACACATACTTCTTTCTATGAGATGGTATGAAAAAGACAACGTAAAAAAGATCATTTTATTAACCGGAGTTACGTTGGTAGTATATCTTTCCATGAGATACGTTCTGCCAATTGTAATTCCTTTTTTGTTAGGCGCAGCGCTGGCAATGATGCTGAATCCGATTGTTGCAAAGATTGTAGAAAAGACGGGAAAGGGGCGCAGTATGATATCTATGATCGTCGTTTCGGTCATGCTGGCGGCTGTGGGCGCTTTGTGTTTTTTTGCCGGGCGGGCAGTCTGTATGCAGCTGGCTGCTCTGGCACAGAATGCGGACGCTATCGAAGGAAATATACGCGACTTATGGTGCGACTGCTGTTTAAGGATTGAGCGCGGCCTCGGCGTTCAGATTGGTGAGGCAGAGCAGCTTTATGTAAAAATGCAGACGAAGGTGAAAAACGGTCTGCAGTCTAGTACGCTGCCGTATCTGATCAAAAACTCTGTATCTTATGCAAAGGCGGTATTTGCACTGATGGGACTGTCTCTGGTGTCTGTAATATCCGGTGTTTTGATTTTGACAGATTATGAGCAGATCGCAGGCGCGGTACGAAAATCTGCAGCCGGAAGGCTGATGATACAGGTCAAGCAGCATGCAAAGTCGGCAGGAGGGACGTATTTAAAAGCACAGTTTATCATTCTGGTTATTATCAGCCTGATCTGCATTATCGGGTTATTTTTAACCGGAAATCCATATGCGATGTTGGCTGGAATGGGGATCGGGCTGTGCGATGCGCTGCCTTTTATCGGGACAGGCACGATCTTTGTGCCTTGGATTATTATAGACATTATCTATGGGCGGTATGTCATGGCAGCAGTTTACGGAATCCTGTATGTCATCTGCAGCTTTGCGCGCCAGCTGCTGGAACCCAGGCTGATTGGAGAAAAGCTGGGTTATCCTCCGATTGTGGTACTGATGAGCATCTATATCGGCATACATGTATATGGTGCGGCAGGAGTGCTGCTGGGGCCGGTCTCGGCATTTTTAATCTACGAGCTGTATGCAGCGGGGCTTGAGGCGGCAGGGTAAACGGGCATGTCTGAGAGCGCAGCAGAGCTTGACATTCAAACGATATGACGCTAGAATAAATCGGTATAAGACGATTAAAAGATCTGGCAGTTATAGAAGGAGAATGAAAATGGCGAAGGACAAAAAACTAGTAGAATCCATTACCAGCATGCAGGAAGATTTTGCGCAGTGGTATACGGATGTCGTAAAAAAGGCAGAACTGATCGACTATTCTTCAGTAAAGGGCTGTATGATTATAAAGCCGGCAGGCTATGCGCTCTGGGAAAATATCCAGCATGAATTGGACCGGCGCTTTAAGGAGACTGGCGTACAAAATGTATACATGCCGATGTTTATACCGGAGAGCCTGCTGAACAAAGAGAAAGACCATGTGGAAGGATTTGCGCCGGAGGTGGCGTGGGTGACACATGGCGGGCAGAACCAGCTGCAGGAAAGGCTCTGTGTCAGGCCGACTTCTGAGACTTTATTCTGCGATTTTTATAAAAATGACGTGCAGTCTTACCGTGACCTGCCAAAGGTATACAATCAGTGGTGCTCGGTAGTGCGCTGGGAAAAAGAGACAAGGCCGTTTTTAAGGTCCAGGGAATTTTTATGGCAGGAAGGCCATACGGCACATGCGACAGCAGAGGAGGCACAGGAGCGTACCGAGCAGATGTTAAATGTATATGCAGATTTTTGTGAGCAGGTGCTCGCTGTCCCGGTCATACGCGGCCGCAAGACAGAGAAGGAAAAATTTGCCGGGGCAGAGGCTACTTATACAATCGAGGCATTGATGCATGACGGCAAGGCACTCCAGTCAGGCACAAGCCATAATTTTGGCGATGGATTTGCGAAGGCGTTCGGCATACAATATACAGATCCAAACAACCAGCTGCAGTATGTACACCAGACCTCATGGGGGCTGAGCACCCGTATTATCGGTGCAATTATTATGGTGCATGGGGATGACTCGGGACTGGTGCTGCCGCCGAAAATCGCACCGACACAGGTAATGATCATACCGATCCAGCAGCAGAAGGAGGGCGTGCTGGAGAAGGCAGGCGAACTGTGTGAGGCATTAAAAGGAACGTTCCGCGTAAAAGTAGACGACAGCGAAAAGAGTCCGGGCTGGAAATTTTCCGAACAGGAAATGCGCGGCATTCCGGTACGTATTGAAATCGGGCCGAAAGATATCGAAAAAGGACAGTGTGTATTTGTACGCCGGGATACAAGGGAAAAATATCAGGTAGCCTTTGAAGAGGCAGCCGGGAAGATGGCAGAGCTTCTGGATACAATACAGTCAGACATGTTTGAACGCGCAAAGGCACATAGGGATTCGCATGTGTCGGATGCACATAATTATGACGAATTTAAATCCATATTGGAAGAAAAGCCGGGATTTATAAGGGGCATGTGGTGCGGCGAGCAGTCCTGTGAGGACAAGATCAAGGAAGAGACCGCAGCGACCTCACGCTGTATGCCGTATGAGCAGGAGCAGATTTCTGACGTATGCGTATGCTGCGGAAAGCCGGCGAAAAAATTAGTATTCTGGGGCAAGGCATATTAAAGAACCAGGATGGTCATTGGTATGGAGAATATGGAAATGGATTTTAATATCAAGCTGCCGGATGAGGTGAGCTTTATATTAGAAAGGCTGATGCAGCATGGGTATGAGGCTTATGCGGTGGGCGGCTGCGTGCGCGACAGCATGCTGGGGTTAGAGCCGAAGGACTGGGACATTACGACATCCGCTGCGCCAAAACAGGTAAAGGAGCTGTTTGCCCATACGATCGATACCGGGCTGCAGCATGGCACGGTGACGGTTATGTGCGGTCACACTGGGTTTGAAGTGACGACTTACCGGATCGACGGTGAGTACGAGGACGGCAGGCACCCAAATGAAGTCATATTTACAGCAAGCCTTTTGGAGGATTTAAAGCGGCGGGATTTTACGGTGAATGCCATGGCGTATAATCCACAGGACGGACTGGTGGATGCATTTGATGGTGCAGGCGATTTAAAAAAAGGCATTATCCGGTGCGTGGGAAATCCGATGGACCGCTTTCATGAAGACGCGCTGCGTATGCTGCGGGCTGTCCGCTTTTCAGCGCAGCTGGATTTTGCCGTAGATGGCGCTACGTGCAGCGCGATACGGGCGCTGGCAGTTAATTTAAACAAAATCAGTGCCGAGCGTATTCAGACAGAGCTTGTAAAGCTGGCCGTCTCGCAGAATCCGCAGCGCATGCGCATGCTGTATGAGCTGGGCATTTCAAAAGTGATCCTGCCGGAATTTGACCGCATGATGGAGACGGAACAGAACCACCCGCATCACTGCTGCAGCGTGGGCGAACATACAATACGCGGCATGTGCAATGCTGCACCTGACAAAGTGCTGCGCCTGACAATGCTGTTTCATGATATTGCAAAGCCGCAGTGCAGGACGACCGATGAAGACGGGCTTGATCATTTTCACGGCCATCCTGCACAGGGTGCGCTGATAGCCAGACAGATCTTCCGCCGTCTGAAGTTTGACCGCGATACGATGGATGCCGTATGCGCGCTTGTGCGCTGGCATGATTATAATCCGCCGCTGACGGAAGAAAACGTGCGCAGGGCGATCATAAAAGTCGGCACGGCACAGTATCCGGCATTGTTTGCCGTCAAGCGGGCGGATATTTTGGCGCAGAGCGATTTTAAGCGTCTGGAGAAGCTGCAGTACGTAGATGATTATGAAAAAATGTATGAACATATTCTGGCACAGGGCGACTGCCTCAGCTTAAAACAGCTTGCGGTATCCGGGCGAGATCTGATGGAGCTTGGGATTGCGCAGGGAAAGCAGATCGGAGAGATTCTGCATATGCTTTTGGAACAGGTAGTCGCTGATCCTGATAAAAATGACCGTGCTTATCTGATAAAGCAGGTGAAGGATTATTTAGCGGATGATACGGATGAGAAATTATCTGGATGAGAAATTATTTGGATGAGAAATTATTTGGATGAGAAATTATTCAGATGAGAAATTATTCAGATGAGAAATTATCTGGATGAGAAATTATCTGGATGAGAAATTATTCGGATGTATAATTATTAAGATCTAGTAATATTTTCACATGTTCCCTCATAGGATGAATGGACACGTTAGTGCGTGATCGTTCATCTAATTGGAGGGGTGTTATTGTGTATAACCGGACAGAAATTATCTTAGAAGCTTATCCATATGAGTTCAGCGATATTCAAAAGGGCAGGGGTGTTTACATATGCCTGGATCAGGACGGCGGCAGAAAAATCCTCAAGGAGTTCTCCGGTTCTGCATCAAAAGCCAGGCTGCTGGATCAATTTTTGATTTATCTGAAAAATAGTGGGAGCATTACGGAACAGATTGTATACACGAAAGAAGAGCAGCCGATTTTTACAGATCTGGATGAGACACGGTACTATATGCGGACATGGTTTGAAGGGCGCGAGTGCGATACCAGAAACAGGGAAGACATATTATGTGCAGTCCGCAGGCTGGCGCAGTTTCATATTAATGCGGCAGATTTTAAAGAACAGGTGCCGGATACGATGTGCAGGGCAGCAGACTTTTTGGAAAATGAATATGAACGGCATACACGTGAGCTGCATAAGGTGCGCAATTACATAAAAGCAAAGAAAAAGAAGAATGAATTTGAAGCCAGATTTTTAAATGAATACAGCCATTATATCAAGCAGGCGCAGGAGGCATCGGACAGGTTGCATGATCTGCCAAAAAGACCGGGAGAAGAATTTTTCGGGATCTGCCACGGAGACTATAATCAGCATAACCTGCTGTTTACGGCGTCGGGGCCTGTTATTATAAATTATGAACATTTCTGCAAAGATGCGTATGTCAGCGATTTTGCGCATTTTTTCCGTAAAATTATGGAAAAGCATAATTGGAATACGGGGCTGGGCATGGATATGGTCAGCGCGTACGATAAGGTGCGCAGGCTGAACCGCTGGGAAAAGCAGCAGCTGAGCGTGCGGATGGCATACCCGGAGAAGTTTTGGAAGGTGGCAAATCATTATTTTAATTCCAGAAAAAGCTGGGCAAACAGCAGGGATAGTGAGAAGCTGGCTAAAATATGTGCGCAGGAGAAGGAGAGGACAGAATTTTTGAGGATGATGCAGCTGGAAGTATTTTGTTAATGACATTGCTGTATTCGGTCTGTCTGGAGGCAGTCCGAAATTTAATAAAGCGACCCTGAGCGCTTATTATTCCTGCGACCGGACAGCAAAAGAAGCATTCGAAATCGAATCTGTCAGTTCGCCGGATCAAGGGAAGACATTTTATATGGCCACAAACCAGAGGGAAGATACAGCGACACGAAAAAACAGCATATATAAGATTCAGCTTGTTTAAGTCAGGTTACATTGATTAGACACTTCATGCCTAATCTAAAGCCGCATAAAAGCCCTGTTTTGGCTGGCGCATGTGAATTTCAGATAAGCGGTGACGGCGGAGTAGGCAGTCTGTACAGCCGAATTTTGAAATATGATGCAGAAGCAGGCAGGGCTTTTATTTCATAATAAAGAATCAAACCAGGTGGTGCGATTTGTAAAGGAGCCTTATGAAAAAATACTATTCATATATTGTGATTTTATTCACCATCTTAATTTTTACTGCATTTACCCCAGTGGCTGCGGAGGCAGGCGTGCATAAAGGAATGGCAGGAAAAAACGCTGTATGGAAATATAATATGGATACTAAAACCCTGACCATCACAGGGCGGGGCGCACTTACCAGCCGGATTAAGCTGGAGGACAGGAACCTCATGCCTGTAAAAAAAATTGTGATTAAAGAAGGCATTACATCCATAGACCATTTTCAGGTCTTTGAAAATGTGTCTTGTGAAGGTCGCCCGGCGCAGCTGGTGCTCCCGGATTCATTAAAATCGCTTGCGACGGCATCTTTCAAAGGACTGGAGATCAGCAGCATAACGATTCCTAAGAATCTAAAGGATATAGCGCCGGGGGCATTTTTGTGCTGGATACTAGAAGAAATACATGTTTCGCCGGAAAACCAGTACTTTGCGGTGGAGGATAACGTGCTGTTTTCAAATGACAAATCCCGACTGGTTGTTTATCCTGCAGGCAGGGAGGAGACGGTCTACCGCGTCCCTGTGTCGGTTAAAAAAATTGCGCCGCTGGCATTTGCACTGAATAAATATATAAAGCAGGTGGTCCTGCATAAAGATTTAAGGGCGCTGGGGGCGGGTGCGTTTTTCGGATGCAACAGTCTGGAGGAGATCAACCTGCATCAGGCTGAAAAGCTGAAAAAAATTACGGATTTTCATGGATATAAGATGGGGATTTATTTGTATAATGGATCAGAATTGGACCCGGACGACGACCCGCCGCTATACCACAGGATTGTCTGGACGGGGCCGGGCGAGGGCGTGTATAGGGAAAGCTTTGACCTTGGCACATTTGAAGGGACGGATATCTCGTCTATACGGATACCGGACAATGTCCGGTACATGTCTGAGGATACATTTAAGGACTGTTTCCGGCTGCGCGAGATCACATTCGGCAGAAATTTTACGGGTGAAATCAACATGGAGGAGGAAAACCGCGGGAAATCGGTGCTGCTGTACGATCTGTGGCAGCTTGAGTCGGTAAGGTTTGCAGAAGGGAACCCCAAATATACAGTAAGGGACAATATCATATACAGCAGGGACGGCAGCATAATCTATCAGGTGCTGAAGAAGAACACGACGCCGTATTTTGTGATAGAGGGCAGGGTCACGCAGATTGCAGACGGAGCGTTTTATAAGAGCGAGACGCTGGAGACCGTCAGGGTAAAAGGGTCGCTGAAAAAGATCGGGTGGTCGGCTTTTGCAGGATGCGGCCATTTGTTTGACTTTCTGGCAAAGGGGGATATAGACGAGATCGGCAGGGGGGCCTTCCGCCAGTGCGGGGGTCTGGAATCCTTCCGGTGCAGGGGATATATCAAAAGGGTGGATGCTGAGGCGTTTTATGACTGTGGGGCGTTAAGGGAGGCACGGGCAGCCTTAATGCCAGAGTATGTGCACAAGACAGCATTTGGCGGGTATTCGTCAACGCTGGTGAGAAATTTTATTGCTTACTGATATTTTAAAGAAGGGGCTGTCGCAAGAAGAAAAATATATACAAGATATAGCAGTATCTGACTTGAAATGAATGTATATCTTGTATGTGCGATCTTGCTGCGACAGCCCCTTTGTACAAGGCACTTTCTGGTGTATAATAAGTTTGCGAACAAATCTATACGAAAGAGAGTGGCCTTGTACGTCAGACTTATTATACAACGAAAATAATCTAATTGGCAGTAGAATACTATACAAGAACAGAGGTGTGCTATGACAGAACAAGCAAATCTGCCTATGGGCATAGAAAATTTTAAAGAAATGCGCACAAAGGGGTATTATTACATTGACAAAACCGGTATGATCAAGACCCTTTTGGAAAATCCAGGTAAAGTAAATCTGTTTACACGTCCAAGGCGTTTTGGGAAGACACTGAATATGAGCATGCTGAAATATTTTTTTGGCGAAGAAAATGGCAGTCAGCTTTTCGATGGACTTGAGATTTTTAGGGAAAAAGAGCTTTGTAATGAATACATGGGAAAGTTTCCGGTTATATCGATTACTTTAAAAGCAGCAGCCGGTGAAAACTTTACTGAGGCAAAGGAAATGCTGCGGAGGATTATAGGAAAAGAAGCCATGCGGTTTCCGTTTTTAATGAATAGCAGCAGGCTGACGCAGAGTGAGCGCGGCCAGTACAGGGCACTTATTCATACAGGCCCCACAGGTGCATTTGCCATGCCGGACGAGCTTTTGAAGGACAGCCTGCAGCTGCTGTCGCAGCTTCTGCAGAAACATTACAGGCAGAATGTGATTATATTAATCGATGAATATGATGTTCCGCTTGATCAGGCTTATGCATCTGGATATTATGATTCTATGGTGAAGCTGCTTCAGATTTTGTTTGGAAATGCGTTTAAAACAAATGACAGTCTGGAGCTTGCAGTATTGACAGGGTGCCTTAGGATATCAAAGGAAAGTATCTTTACTGGGATGAACAATTTTAAAGTGTATACGGTAAAAGATGTGCGCTACAAGGAATATTTTGGTTTTACGGATTTAGAGGTAAGAAATATGCTGGAATACTATGGACTGACTGCCCACTATGAGGCAGTAAAGGAATGGTATGACGGCTATCTGTTTGGCAATCTGGCAATATACTGTCCCTGGGATGTGATCAATTACTGTGGCGATCTGCGCGACAAAAGTGTGGCAGAACCACAGAATTACTGGGTGAATACAAGCAGCAATCATATTATTCGAACATTTATAGATAAAGCGGATGGGACGACCCGGGATGAGATCGAGGTGTTGGTTAACGGCGGCTGCATTAAAAAGAAAATCTGCCAGGAACTGACCTATAGGGATTTAAATTCCAAAATCGATCACTTATGGAGCATACTTTTTACAGCTGGATATCTGACACAGTGTGGGAAAGACGATGGCGGTCTGACGGTGCTCGCGGTTCCAAATAAAGAAATACAATGGATTTTTACAGAACAGATACAGGAATGGTTTCAGGAAGAAGCCATAAAAGACACACAGAAGCTGAAAGATTTCTGCAGGGCATTCGAGGATAATGATACAGCTGCCATAGAAAGGGGCTTTACGTCATATCTGCGAAAGACCATCAGCATACGTGATGTAAATGTCAGAAAAGAAATGAAAGAGAATTTCTATCATGGAATCTTACTGGGGTTATTTGCAGGCATGGATGGCTGGAGAGTGAAGTCCAATGCTGAGTCCGGTGATGGCTACAGTGATATCAGCGTGGAGGTGGAAGAGAAAGAAATTGGTATTCTCATCGAGCTGAAATATGCCGAAAAAGCTGCTTTTGATCAAGGATGCAGCGAGGCACTCAGACAGATGAATGACCAAAACTACGAGGAGGCTCTGGCTGATGACGGTATGACAGTGATCCGAAAGTACGGGATCGCATGTTACAAAAAGCGGTGCAGGGTAATTTCTGGATCATAATTTATAGCTGTTTCACATGCTGACATTTTATTTTCCACGTTGCGCAAGGTGCACGTACATGATATAATAGATCAATCAGGCATGTGCCTGTCAGATAATATAAAATAATACAATGGAAAGCGTGAGATTTATGAATAAAAAGATAATAGCCATATCCGTTCTGTTAACAGGGATGCTTTTGTGCAGTGCCTGCAGTATGCCGCGTTCAAGCAGGCTTTCTGCAAAGCGCAGCAGCAATTCGGTATCAGCAGCTAATGCGGTCAATAAGAAGCAGGAAGAAGAGCAGAGTACTGCTGATATTCCCAAAAAAGATCCGACCGTTTATGTGATTGTCAAAAATGATCTGCAAAATTATCAGCTGACGCTGAGGGATCTTTCGGGAGCTTCGCAGATCTGCTATGAGTATACAGACGGCACGGATTTTTTTGACAAGTACGGTTCAGATACACCGATCTCGGAATTCAGCGAAGGCAGGCTGGTGGTGGTCAGCCGGCGCAGCAACGATATATTGGGAACGGTTTCGTTTACAGATGAGACCTGGTCGTATGAAAATATCATCAATTATTCGATCGATGAGATAAAAAACAGGATGGACATTGCAGATACAGGGTATCAGCTGCATGAAAATGTCCAGGTGTTTTCGGATGGCGTGCAGACGACGCTGAGTGCAGTCGGGGAGAATGATATTTTAAATGTATACGGTATCGACCGGACGATCTGTTCAATTGTAGTAGCAACGGGACATGGTACGCTGTCGCTTACAAATACAGAGCTGTTTGAGGGCGGCTGGGTCAATCTGGGCACAAAGGTATATGCAAAGATTACTGGAAATATGACAATGGAGCTGCCGGAAGGCGTATATGATTTTTCGGTTGCCAATGACGGATACGGAGATTCCGGTGAAGTATTGATTCGCAGGGATAAAGTCACGACAATTGACTTAAATGATTACAAAGGAGAAGGGCCGAAGTTCTGCAAGCTGACGTTTGACGTAGGCGTGGATGGCGCAATACTTACGATTAATGGGAAAAAGATCAATCATACAAAGCCGCAGGAGCTGCGGTATGGCGTATATACGCTCGGTGTATTTGCAGACGGTTATGATGCATGGACAAAGCAGCTGGTGATCAATTCGCCGACTGCCAAGATCGATATACTGCTGTCTGAAGAAAGTGACACACAGGTGGCTTCAAATGCAGAGGCAGGCACAAGCCAGTCGGATTCAGATAAGTCTGATTCAAATAAGTCTGGTTCAAAGGACAGCGAGTCGGGTAAATCCGGCAGTAATGGAGGAAATTCTAATTCTTCGGATGAAGGCAAAAGGCTGGCAGGCAGCAAAGCAGGCTCCAGGTCGGGTTCTAAGACAGGCTCAGGCGGAGGCAGCTCGTCCGGCGGTACGGGCAGCAGCCAGAATGAGAACGGCGCAGGCAGCGCACTGGCCAATGCAGCGCTCGGATCGTCGCTTGCAAGCATTATTACCGGCGGAGAGTCGTCAGATTATCTTGAAACGCTCTCAGAGCTGGTAGAATCTCTGGATAAGATGAATAAATCATCGTCTGGAAATCAATAGCAGCAACGTATTTATCGGGCAGATCCCCGATGATATAAAACAAAAACTAAAATAATGAATGGGAGGAGAAGTACCATGGACTACAAAGAAATGTACCAGCAGTGGCTGGATAATCCTTATTTTGACGAGGAGACAAAAGCAGAATTAAAAGCGATAGAGGGCAATGAAAAAGAGATTGAAGACCGCTTTTATATGGATCTGGAATTTGGTACAGCAGGACTGCGCGGCGTCATCGGTGCAGGAACAAACCGCATGAACGTATACACAGTCAGAAAAGCAACACAGGGACTTGCAAATTATATCAAGTCTGTAAACGGAGAAGCAAAAGGGGTAGCGATCGCATACGATTCCAGGCATATGTCGCCGGAATTTGCAGATGAATCTGCATTATGCCTTGCAGCAAATGGAATCAAGGCTTATGTATTTGAAAGCCTGCGTCCTACACCGCAGCTGTCTTATGCGGTGCGCAGGCTGGGATGTATTGCCGGCATAAACATTACGGCAAGCCACAATCCGCCGGAATATAATGGATACAAAGTATACTGGGAGGACGGCGCACAGATTACCCCGCCTCATGACAGCGGCATTATGGATGAGGTAAAGAAAGTTACGGATTATTCGACGATGAAGACAATGCCGCTTGAAGAAGCAAAAGCTGCAGGCCTGTACCAGACGATCGGCGCAGACATTGATGATCCGTACATAGCAGAATTAAAGAGCCTTGTACTGCACCAGGACAGCATCGATGCCGTAAAGGATAAGCTTACTATCGTATATTCTCCGCTGCATGGAACCGGCAATATTCCGGTACGCCGTGTGTTAAAAGAGTTAGGATTCCAGAATGTGCATGTAGTACCGCAGCAGGAGCTGCCTGACGGAGATTTCCCGACTGTCAGCTATCCAAATCCAGAGGCTGCAGAAGCATTTGAGCTGGGACTTGCGCTTGCAAAAGAAGTGAATGCAGATCTGGTGCTTGCAACAGACCCGGATGCAGACCGTCTCGGCGTATACGTAAAAGATTCTAAGACAGGCGAGTACCATACATTAACAGGAAACATGTCCGGCTGCCTGATCGGTGATTATGTAATCGGCCAGCGGAAGGCAATCAACGGCTCCCTGCCGCAGGACGGAGCATTTATCCGTTCGATCGTTTCTACAAATATGGCTGATGCAATCGCAAAATATTACGGCATTCAGCTGGTAGAAGTACTGACAGGATTTAAGTTTATCGGACAGAAGATGCTGGAGTTTGAAACAACAGGCAAGGGCACCTATCTCTTTGGCATGGAAGAAAGCTACGGATGTCTGACCGGAACTTATGCAAGGGATAAAGATGCGGTAGTTGCTTCTATGACGCTGTGTGAAGCAGCAGCTTATTATATGACCAAGAACATGACGCTCTGGGATGCAATGCTTGAGATGTATGAGCGCTATGGATATTATAAAGATCATGTAGAGTCAATTACATTAAAGGGTATCGAAGGGCTTGCAAAGATTCAGGAGATCATGAATACACTGCGCGAGAATGCACCAAAGGAAATCGGCGGGCTGAAAGTACTGGCTGCAAGAGATTATAAAGCAGATACGGTGCAGGATTTTGTAAGTGGTGAGACAAGGCCTACCGGACTGCCAAAATCCAATGTGCTTTACTATGAATTGGAAGATGACGCATGGGTATGCGTAAGGCCTTCGGGTACAGAGCCAAAAGTAAAATTCTATATCGGCGTAAAAGGAACTTCTATGGAAGACGCAGATGAAAAATCTGCAGCTTTAGGCAAGAACGTTTTGGATATGATTCAGAAGATGATTTAAGGATAAAGCCAGAATTGTCACCGTGAATACCGCAGGTGTAAACACTATGCTTTTTGCTTGATTTTAACGTTAAAAATGGGCATTTCTTCTTGACAAACAATGGAAAAGTTAGTATAAATATATTCGTAAGTATTTTGGAGATGATAAGTTCCGATTCTTATTAATAACAATATTATATTAGTCCACAGGAGGAATAGAAATGAACAAAGCGGAATTAGTCGCAGCGATTGCAGACAAGACTGAACTATCCAAAAGAGATGCGGAAGCGGCATTAAAAGCTTTTACTGATGTCGTTACTGAGGAGCTGAAGAAGGGTGAGAAGATCCAGTTGGTCGGTTTCGGGACTTTTGAAGTGTCTGAGAGAGCAGCCAGAACAGGCAGGAATCCGCAGACAGGCGAAGAGATGACAATTCCGGCATCCAAAGCGCCAAAATTCAAGGCAGGAAAAGCTTTAAAAGATTTGGTGAACGAATAAATCGTGATATTTATAAAAGGGGCTGCGTTCGCGCAGCTCCTTTTGATCTGTGAGGTATGATAATGAGATTGGATAAGTTTTTAAAAGTGTCCCGCCTGATCAAACGGCGGACAGTGGCAAATGAGGCATGTGATGCAGGAAGGGTCATGGTAAACGGCTCCCCGGCAAAAGCCTCCGTAAAAGTAAAAGTAGGAGATATTATTGAGATCTTATTTGGGACAAAGACGGTAAAGGTAAGGGTGCTGGATATCCAGGACACTACAAAAAAAGAACAGGCAAAAGAGTTATTTGAATATTTGTAATATATTTCCAGTATCGTTCATATACTCTATTAGTACAGCATAGGACAAGAATGGAGGAAGAGGATATGGATGAGAGAATGGAAAAGAATCAATCGAAAGCGCACAAAATCCTGCTCTCAAATCGAAAGACGGCGGCATTTACAGGGATTTTAGATGTGCTTTCTTTTGATGTATCAGAGATTTTGCTGGAGACAGAGCAGGGTATGCTGCTTATAAAAGGGAATGACCTGCATGTAAACCGTCTGACGCTGGAAAAAGGTGAGGTAGACGTAGAGGGAAGGATCGACAGCTTATCTTATTCGGATGCCGGCGGCAAAAAAACAGCGGAAAGCCTGCTGGGAAGAATTTTCCGATGATGACGGTAAGTGAGAGTATTTTCCGGGAGCTGGATTTTTTTGCGGTTTCCTTTCTGCTTGGGATTGTGCTTGTACTCGCATACGACTGCCTGCGGATTTTCAGACGGCTGATCCGGCATGGGACGGTCTGGATCTCTATCGAAGATCTGTGTTATTGGATTATCACGGCGTTTGTCATATTTGCCATGCTGTACCAGAAAAATGACGGACTGATCCG
Organism: uncultured Eubacterium sp.; assembly: GCA_910586445.1. Classification (GTDB taxonomy): domain Bacteria; phylum Bacillota; class Clostridia; order Lachnospirales; family Lachnospiraceae; genus Eubacterium_J. Next base: position 38,916 of record CAJUHV010000017.1, on the reverse strand, counting down.
TGGATTTTCCATCGGCGGAATCGTAACCGGGATGCTTTTGTATAATCAGCTGATCAGCCGGTATACAGTAAAGTACATTGTTCTCTTCCTAGAGAAAATCATACATCTGGTACAAAAAGTATGCAGGTTTGTTTTTACACCTGTCCGATTTGCAGCAAAGGCAGTATCGGCTCAGGGAAAAGCGGCGGCGGACAAAGGAAGAAAAGTGAAAAAATTTTTTAAGAAGCGATTGAAAAATATGAAAAATGAGATTAAAATAGGGTTGTCCAAGAAATAATGGCGGCGGAAGTTTTGACATGAAAAACGCTGGGAACTGCCGCGGGAATAGAGAGGTTTTCATGAAACGCAGATATCATAGTAACAAAGCGAACAAAACAGGAAAGATGTGTGTCACGATCATTGTATTAGCATTGATTGGAATCATGTCTGTGCAGATTGTAAACCTTTATAAAAAGGACCAGCAGTATATCGAACAGGAGGCCGGCCTGCAGAAGCAGAAAGAGGCGGAAATAGCCCGCCAGAAAGAACTGGAAGAATATGAAGCTTATACGCAGACGCAGGAGTACATCGAGGATACTGCGAAAAGCAAGCTGGGGCTTGTATATAAGGATCAGATCATATTTAAAGAACGATAGTTTCCTGATAGTTTCTTAATGCACGGAAAACCCGTATGGGCGTACAAATTCATAGCAGGCAAAAAGATCTGGCATAGTCCGGATCTTTTCCTGTTTTTAAAGATAAATTAAAATAGGAGCTGAAGGTGCTTAAAATACGCGAATAACTTAAAATCGACTCAAAAACAGATTTGAACGTATAAATACGCGAACAAAAATAAAAAAACAAAACAGGGTTTGACAAAGATTGCATAGGTCTCTTTTTATAATGGCTGTCATAGCAAATCGGAGGATTGGAGGAATGTATGATAGTATGAAAAGTATGAAGAGACTGAGTGTAAAACAGGTAATTTTGTACATAGGAGGAATTCTACTGTGCAGGATATCATGGATGGGATGTTTTCCGCTGATACCGGCGTATTTTACGGCTGTTTGCTTAGAAGATGCCGCCCGCGGAATGCTGGCTGCTTCTATGCTGGCCGGTATTATTTTATTTGTGCCTATTACGGCAGCGGTAAAATATCTGATGACACTGGGTGTAATTTTAATCACGGTCAGGCTGTTTGAGTGGGTTGAGGGGCGCTGCACGGTACTGTGTGCCTCCATAGCCGCAGCGATTGCGACGTTTATGATGTCGCTGTCGGGCGAATTGTTAAATATGAAAGATACTGCGGGCATGGCTGTAAATGTGATCGAAGCGGTATTTGTATTTTCCTCGATTTTTATGGGAACGAGGTTTGTAGATTTTTTTATGCAGCTGAACCTGCTGCCTCAGATACAGGAAGAGGGATATTATCACGAACACAGGCTGGGAAATTATGCGGATTCCTTCAATGGGCTGTCAAAGATCTTTTCACAGATGAATACGGCTCAAAAAGAGCTGTCAGCAGAACAGATGGGAAGGATTCAGAATGAACTGACAGGCAGTCTGTGCGTAAACTGTAGTCAATGTGCGCTCTGCTTTGGCAAAGAAAAAAGCCCGATGCATTCCTATCTGGCTTACATGCTCAAATCGCTGCAGCGTACGGGAGAGCCGGATCATGAGATCGTAGTGCAGATGCAGGAGCACTGCCCGTATACGGATGCGGTCATACAGGAGGGTATGCGTATTTTTGAAAAAGCAAGGCTGAATCTGGCCTGGTATAACAGGCTGCTGGAAAACCGGGAGATTATTGCGCAGCAGCTGGATGCGATGGCATATATTATGGAAGACTGCGCCAATGAGATGAAAGATCTTACCTATGAGGGCCGTCATCTGCTGGCAGAGGTAAAATACCGTGCCAGAGAGCGGGGCGTCATTGTACAGAAGCCGCATTTGTACGAAAATAAAAATGGGCGCTGGCAGATGACCTGCCATGCATCTGCCAAAAACGGGGGCTGCATAAGCATGAAAGAGCTGACCAGGGCGGTTACGGCAGGACTGGAGCGGGATATGCGCCCGCACAGGGATGAGCGGGCGCTGGTCAGCAAACAGGGAGCGTCGGTTATTTTTGAGGAAGATACCTGTTTTCATGAAACACATGCAGTTGTGCGCAGGGTCAAGGACGGCGGGAGCGTATCCGGGGATAATTATTCATTTCTGGAAATGGATAACGGGCAGCTTGCCCTGATGCTGTCAGACGGCATGGGATCTGGCAGCATGGCATGCAGGGAGAGCGAGCTTGTGCTGGAGCTTTTGGAGAAATTTTTAGAGGCAGGATTTTCCAAAGAGACCGCATTGAAAATGATGAATTCTGCCATGGTGATACGGGGAGAAGATGACCTGTATTCAACCGTAGACATCTGTTCACTGGATCTGTATACCGGCTGCTGCGATTTGTATAAAATAGGAGCAGCTACTACTTTTATAAAACACAGGGATTATGTGGAGCGGATTGTATCAAGTTCTCTGCCGGTAGGCGTGACGCACCGGATGGAGATTATGAATACAAAAAAACAGCTGGAGGACGGAGATTTCCTTGTTATGGTATCCGACGGAGTGCTGGAGCATTTACAGGGAGATGAGCCTGATATCGAGATGTGCGAAATCTTAAAGCAGACGGCATTCCAGCATCCCGGCCAGATGGCAGATGCCGTGATGGATGAGGTGCTCAGGCAGACTGGGGGAATTGTGGCAGATGATATGACAATTTTGGTCTGTGCGGTCTGGAAAAAATAAATGTCCGCACAGCCAGGAGCCGGATCAGTCTGGCCATAGAAAGGGAGAGGCTTTATGATACGAAAGATTGAAGCGTTTATAAATGCGCATGGCATGATAAAAAAAGGGGATCATGTGGTAGCAGGTGTGTCCGGCGGGGCGGATTCCATCTGTCTGCTGCGTGTGCTTTTGTGCCTGCGGACAGCATTGGGATATACGGTGTCGGTAGTGCATGTGGAGCACGGCATACGCGGGAGCGACAGCCTGAGAGATGCTGCATTTGTCAAAGGGTTCTGCGAAAAAAGGGGCGTAGAGTGTACGGTATGCGGCTGTCAGGTGCCGGAGTATGCAAAAGCGCACGGCATGAGCGAGGAAGAAGCCGGCAGGCAGCTTAGGTATGCCGCATTTGACTCCGAAAAGAAACGGTATCCGGGCAGGCGTGTAAGGATTGCGGTAGCGCACAATCTGGGCGATCAGGCAGAAACGATGCTGTTTCATATTACGCGGGGAACCGGAATCAGCGGCCTTGGCGGAATGGCTCCGGTGCGGGGAGACATTATCCGTCCGCTGCTTTGTACCGGCAGGGATGAAATCGAAAAATATCTGGCTGATATCGGACAGCCGTTCTGTGTAGACTGTACAAACGAGACAGAGGCTTACAGCAGGAACCAGATCCGCCATAAGGTGCTGCCCGTCCTGCACCAGATCAACACAAGGGCGGCAGAGCATATGTATCAGACAGCGGGGCAGCTGCGCGAAATCGATGATTATTTGAAAAGACAGGCAGCGGCAGCGCTGGAAACCTGCTGCGTGTGCCGGTTTCGCGGGGCGTCTGGCGGGCAGAAAACAGAAGCGGGATTAAAAACAGGAGAAGGATCAAAAACAGAAGCAGAAAAACAGGCCGTGTTAATCAGCGCAGTGATCAGAAAAGAAATATTTGAACAGATAGAGCCGGTGCTGCAGAAAGTAATGCTGCATCAGCTGTTTTCGCGTCTGGCGGGCAGCAGCAGGGATTTTACAAGGGAGCATGTCGTTCAGGTGCTCGGACTGTTTGCAAAGCAGAACGGCAGGCGGCTGAAGCTGCCGTATGCCCTGCGAGCAGAGCGTGTTTATGACGGCGTAAAACTGTGCCGGAGGGATGAAAAGGAAGAAAAAAAAGATGAAATTGGTCAAAAAGACCAATTTTCTTTTGAAATCTTTGAAAAATTTTCAAATAATATCCCACAAATTTCTAAAAAAAAGTATACTAAATGCTTCGATTATGATAAGATAAAATTTGGAGTCTGTGTAAGAGGGAGGCTGCCGGGAGATTATCTGGTAGTCAGCGATTCTGGGGACAGACAGAAATTAAAAAAATATCTGGTTAATGAGAAAATACCTGCAGAGGAACGGGAGCGGCTGCTGCTTCTGGCCGACGGGGCACATATCATGTGGGTGGTGGGACACCGTATCAGCAGCTATTATAAAGTTGATGAACATACCAGAAGAATACTTGAGGTTACTTTCTACGGAGGAGAAGAGGATGAATGAGCAGATTCATATCATGTATTCAGAGCAAGAGGTGGATGCAAGGATCGCAGAATTAGGCAGGCAGATCAGTGAGGATTTTAAGGGAGAAGAAATCCTTGCAGTAGGGATTCTGCGCGGCGGTGCATTTTTTTGTACAGAGCTGACAAAGAGGATCACCGTTCCGGTTATCTTGGATTTTATTGAAGCATCCAGTTATGGGTCGGGCACGCAGTCAAGCGGCACAGTCAGGATTACAAAGGATCTGATCGAAGACATTGAAGGAAAGAATGTCATTGTAGTGGAAGACATTATTGATTCTGGAAGGACGCTGAACCTGCTGCTGGAGAATTTAAAGCAGAGAAAGCCAAAGAGCTTAAAACTGTGCACGCTGCTGGATAAGCCGGACCGACGTGTAGTAGAAGTGCCGGTTGATTACAATGGGTTTCAGATACCGGATCAGTTTGTAGTAGGATATGGGATGGATTATGCGCAGAGATACAGAAATCTTCCTTATATTGGAGTTGTAGAAATGGAGTAGAAGGAGGTTATGATTTGAGAAAGGGTTATCGTGGTTTTATCCTGTATGTCATACTTGTTTTGGCAGTAGTCGGCATATGGTATTTTTTGAGTGAGACATCTATTACGGCAGATACGTATACGTATCACCAGTACCAGACAGATCTGGAAAAAGGCGATATTTCTTCTGTCATTATAGAGCAGAATGAGGAGACGCCGACAGGGACGCTGATTGTTACAATAAAGGGTGAGACTGACCGGCACGAAGTAGCCGTATCGGATGTCAATGCGGAACAGGAGTATTTGAAGCAGAAAGAATTTTATAACTATCTGGTAAAAAATATTCCGCGTGCGAGCTGGCTGTCTACATGGCTCCCATATTTGATTATATTCGGGGCAATGTTTATCCTGTTTATTATTATGAATAATATCAATCAGTCTGCAGGCGGCGGAGGCAATCCGAAAATGATGAATTTCGGAAAGAGCCGTGCCAGGATGTATACGGATGAAAATAAGTCCGTCAATTTTACAAAGGTGGCAGGTCTTAGGGAAGAAAAAGAGGAGCTTGAGGAAATCGTAGATTTTTTGAGTGCTCCGGGAAAATATACAAAGCTGGGTGCCAGAATACCAAAAGGCGTATTGTTAGTAGGCCCTCCGGGGACAGGTAAGACACTGCTGGCAAAAGCGGTAGCAGGGGAAGCGGGCGTACCGTTTTTCAGCATATCGGGTTCTGATTTTGTGGAAATGTTTGTCGGTGTCGGCGCGTCCCGTGTGCGGGATTTATTTGAAGACGCAAAGAAAAATGCGCCGTGTATCGTATTTATCGATGAGATCGATGCGGTAGCCAGAAGGCGTGGAACAGGCATGGGCGGCGGACATGATGAGCGTGAGCAGACATTGAACCAGATGCTCGTGGAGATGGACGGCTTTGGCATTAATGAAGGGATTATTGTCATGGCTGCGACAAACCGTGTAGATATATTAGACCCGGCAATTATGCGTCCGGGGCGTTTTGACCGTAAGGTGCATGTCGGCAGGCCGGATGTCGGCGGACGGGAAGAAATACTGCATGTGCATGCAAAGAATAAGCCTCTGGGCGACGATGTGGACTTAAAGCAGATTGCCCAGACTACCGCAGGATTTACAGGCGCTGATCTGGAAAATCTGCTGAATGAAGCGGCAATCCGTGCAGCAAAGGCAGACCAGGCATATATCCGGCTTGACGATGTGAGAAATTCATTTGTAAAAGTAGGAATCGGTGCGGAGAAAAAGAGCCGCATTATAAGTGAAAAAGAAAAAAAGATTACGGCATTTCACGAAGCAGGGCATGCGATTTTATTCCATGTGCTGCCGGATGTAGGGCCGGTGTATTCGGTGTCGATTATTCCGACTGGAGTTGGTGCGGCAGGCTATACAATGCCTCTGCCGGAAAAAGACGAGATGTTTAATACAAAGGGCAGAATGCTGCAGGAAATCGTAGTAGATCTGGGAGGCCGTGTAGCGGAGGAAATGATTTTTGACGATATTACAACCGGCGCATCTCAGGATATCAAGCAGGCAACTGCAATGGCAAAAGCTATGGTGACAAAGTACGGCATGTCTGAAAATCTGGGCCTGATCTGCTACGATGAGGATGATAATGAAGTATTTATCGGCAGGGATCTGGCACATACAAAAGGCTATGGCGAGAATGTGGCTACAATCATTGATCAGGAAGTAAAGCGGATTATTGATGAATGCTATATCAAGGCCAAGGAAATTATCCATGAATACGAGCAGGTACTGCACCGGTGTGCCGACCTGCTGTTGGAAAAGGAGAAGATCAGCAGGGAGGAGTTTGAGGCATTATTTTCAGAGCATAAAGAGCTGCCGGTGACAGAGATCTAAGTTCTGTGCAATTTTTTTGCAGATTCTGGAAACTGCCAAAAAATGGATGTGCAAAATACACAAAAATTTGGGGTGAAAAAATTGAAGTTTGTGCACACTTATCTTTGCAAAGGTGGTACTATAATTAATGTAAAAACCCCCCAATACATTATATAGTTTTTGCTATACCCCATAGTAAAAATACCTTCTCCTAAAAAAGACAGCGTAAGCTGTCTTTTTTTTGCAATTTTAAATATTTGTTGGATTGTGCTATGGATTATTTTGGAAATATGGTCTATACTATGAATCAGGAGTCTCGTCATGGGGCATAGAATATTGCAGGAGATGGAGTTTTTAAAATGGAAAATAAATCAATCTATGAGTTAAACAGAATACAGCGTTATATGATGCAGATGCGTCCGGTATTGTATAAACAGGTATTGTTCAGTGATGGTACGGCTGATTACAGACAGCCGCCCGAGCCGAAGGCAGGAGAAAATGTAACGATTCGTTTCCGTACAAAAAAGGATAATGTAGACGCCGTATTTTTATGCACAGGCGGACAGAAATATCAGATGGAAAAAGAAGAATCCTGTGAGAGCTTTGATTACTATGCTTATACGATTGCGATGACTGACGAGCTGTTTGAATATTATTTTGAAGTAGCAGACGGTATGCTTACGTTATATTATGATGATTACGGCCCGTGCAGGGAGCTGCGCCCGGAATATTATTTCCGTATTGTGCCGGGCTTTTCGACACCTGAGTGGGCAAAAGGCGCTGTTATGTATCAGATTCTTGTAGACCGTTTTTATAACGGAGACCCGGGCAATGATGTAGAAACAGACGAGTATTTCTACATCCGCACGACCAGCCAGAAGGTAGAAAACTGGGACAAGGTGCCGGAGAATTTCAGCGTGGCAGAGTTTTACGGCGGGGACCTGGAGGGCGTGCGCAAGAAGCTGGATTACCTGCAGAATCTGGGTGTAGAAGTCATTTATTTTAATCCGCTTTTTGTATCACCGTCCAATCACAAATATGATATTCAGGATTATGATTATATTGACCCGCATTATGGAAAAATCGTTGTGGATGAAGGCGAGCTGCTTCATCCGGGATGTACCGATAACCGGCAGGCTGAGCGTTATATACGGCGCGTGACGGACAAGCGCAATCTGGAGGCCAGTAATGAGCTGTTTGCCGAGCTGGTACAAGAAATCCACGACCGCGGCATGAAGGTCATTTTAGACGGTGTATTTAACCACTGCGGTTCTTTTAACAAATGGATGGACAGGGAGGAAATCTACAGTTCACAGGAGGGCTATGAGGCAGGTGCTTATGTATCCGGCGACAGCCCGTACAAAGATTACTTTAATTTTAAAAATCAAAATGCATGGCCGAATAATAAGTCCTATGACGGATGGTGGGAGCATGACACGCTGCCGAAGCTGAACTATGAAGGCTCCAGGGCATTGTATGATTATATATTAGAGATTGGCAAAAAATGGGTGTCACCGCCTTATAACGTGGATGGATGGCGTCTGGACGTTGCGGCAGACTTAGGATACAGTGAGGTATTTAATCATCAGTTCTGGCGTGACTTTCGCGCGGCAGTAAAATCAGTAAATCCAGATGCAATTATCTTAGCCGAGCATTACGGCGACCCGAAGAGCTGGCTTGCAGGAGACCAGTGGGATACGATTATGAACTATGACGCGTTTATGGAGCCTGTTACGTGGTTTCTGACCGGCATGGAGAAGCACAGTGACAGCTTTGAAAGCAGCACGCTTGGCAATATTATGAATTTTGAAGGCTCCATGAACCATTATATGACGAGCTTTTTGACACCGTCATTGTACTGTTCCATGAACCAGCTGTCCAACCACGATCATTCCCGTTTCCTTACGCGCACAAACCGCAGGATCGGGCGCATTGATACGCTGGGAGCACAGGCTGCTTCAGAAGGGATCAACAAGGGCGTTTTCCGTGCAGCTGTCGTAATCCAGATGACATGGCCGGGCGCGCCTACGCTGTACTATGGAGATGAAGCAGGTGTATGCGGCTTTACCGACCCGGATAACAGGCGTACTTATCCTTGGGGAAAAGAAGACCGTGAGCTGATTGCGTTCCATAAAGAAATCATACGTATTCACAAAGAGCACCAGTCGCTTAGGACAGGTTCTGTAAAGTTTCTGCAGGGTGAGTACAATCTGTTGTGTTATGCCAGATTTAACCGTAAGGAGCAGATGGTTATATTAATAAATAACGATGAGCGCAGCAGGGATGTGGACGTGTCAGTATGGGCGGCAGGCATACCAATGGCGGCGCAGCTTGAGCAGCTTATTTTTACGAACGAGACAGGATATTCGGTACTGCCGGTGTCGTATACGGTCAGTGAGGGGCGGCTGAAACTGATGCTGCCGAAGCATTCGGCAGTTGTGCTGCGGCGTAAGGATGGGCTGAATTAAGGCAGCGGCTGCTTTCTGCGTATGAATAAAAAGTTGTCGTAAAGAGCAATCTGATTTCTACGAGGTCAGATTGCTTTCCTTATTTTTGCAGCATTTAAAATTGGAACTATTATTCAATGAAAGGTGTGGCTATGACAAAAAGAAAAGACGAGTGGATTCAAACTTTTAGAGATGCTGGTAATTCAATATGGATTGAACTTTCTGGAACTAAGAAGCCCTATAAGAATAAAGCGTCTGATCTTAATAAACGTATAAAAGATTATCGAGATATAAAAATTGAACAGGTTAAAGAAACTGCAGCTAAAAATTATTGGGAAAACGAAACATTGCTCAATGAAGTTTTACTCTTGACGTATGCCTCGTATGTTGTGATGCTCGAATATAGAAACAGGGCTTGGAAATATGAATACATGTCATTTGCTCGTAGAATCGGTGAGCTGTGGGAGCCCTTTTGTAAACTTTTATTCGATTTTCCAGTCAAATCGCTTGTTTTGACTAATCCGCCTCGGTTCAATGACGTACAAACAAAAATAAAGAAAAGTACTGTCGATTACATAAACGGACTGGATTTGGATAAGGAGATCAAGGATGAGCTGAAACGCCATTATGATATTCCATGGACGATGGTTGATAGTGGAGGAATCAAGCTTGGATTAGATTTGCATTTTGAACAAAACGGGATTCACTATAATTGTGATTTTAAAAGCGGTTTCAGTTCAAATGAAAAAGGGAATACCAATCGTCTTCTGCTTGTCGCAAGTATATATCATTCGCTTGGAGAAATCGAAAAAATGATATTATTTGTAAGGCAGTCAGAAGATAAAAACAATCATTATTTACAGACGTTGAAAAACTCGCCTCATTGGAATGTGTATTGTGCTGATGATAGTTATGCCTTAATGAAGGAATTTACCGGATTTGATCTAAGAAAATGGCTTGATGATAATGTAGATTGGGAAAATGATATTAGTCATGAATTTTGGCTGCATCTGCAAAAAAATGATCTGTTAAAATACTTGACATGGTAAGTCATTCACGATAATATTTACTTAAGAAAAAACTTAAGGTAACATTTAAGAGACCGTGGAGGGTGAAATGGTGCGGGATTCTTTCTGTTCTTATTATACGAATTCAAAAGATATTACATCTTATATGGCTGCAAAGCTTGGTATTGATCATAATGATTTGATACTCGAACCGTCAGCAGGAGAAGGGATTTTTATTGATGAAATTCTGAGCATGAATAAAGCTGTAAGAGTTGATGCATTGGATGCCAACAGCGAGGCAATTGCCGTATTAAAAAAGAAGTATAAAAATAATGATTTTGTTGTTGTCCGAGAAACAGATACACTTTTAGACGAACAATTAGATTCTTACAGCATATCGCAATTGTGGTTAAAACAAACAGATACACTTTTGGATTACCAATTGGATGTATTTGGAGCTGCGGGAGGCCATTATTCAAAGGTTATTGGAAATCCGCCTTACGGTGCATGGCAAGATTTCAAAAAAAGAGATGTTCTCAAAAAAAAGTTTGCAGGACATTATGTTAAAGAAACATATGCATTGTTTTTATTAAGGTGTATATCTGTTTTAAAAATGCATGGGAAACTGACATTTATTGTTCCAGATACTTTTTTGTTTTTGAATATGCATGCACGGTTGCGTGAAGTGCTTTTTTCAAATACGAAAATAGACGAAATTTTAATTTTTTCTTCGAAATTTTTTCCAGGAGTCAGCTTTGGCTATTCGAATCTTTCAATTATTACTCTTGAGAGATGCGAAAGAAATGAAGCTTTGGAAAATAAATTCAAAGTAATTCGAGGATTCAAGTCATCAAATGAATTTAAAGCAATTTTAGGAAATGATAATAAGTATCCTGATCATTTACAAATATACAGCCTTGTGCAAAAGGATGTATTGGCAAATGAACAAAGCAGAATGATTTTGGCAGAGCCGAAAACTTCAGTGATCATAAAAAAAACACCACACAAACTTGGAGATATTGCAAATATAGTTACTGGCTTTTATACCGGAGATAATCAAAAATTTATTAAAGTTCTTAGTAAAAGTGTCAAGGGAGCGAAGAATTATGAAGTTATAAAGACGGATCAAATCTTTCGCTGCACATCTTTGTATGGCATTCCTGATGTACAGGAAGGATATGTTCCATATATAAAAAGTACATCTAAACGACGGTATTTGAGACAAAATGATGAGTGGTTTGTACGATGGGATCGAGATACCATTGATTTTTACAATAAAAATAAGAAATCAAGATTTCAAAATTCATCATTTTACTTTAAGACAGGGATAGGCATACCTATGGTAAAGTCGAACACAATACGTGCTTTTTTGATGCAGGATCATGTTTTCGACCAGTCAATAGTAGGTATATTTCCGAAGCAAAAGGACACATTATATTATTTGTTAGCGTTTATGAATTCTGATCTTGTGAATACTTTGATTCATACGATCAATCCGACGGCAAACAATTCAGCGAACTATATAAAACAAATACCATATATTGAACCGGCAGAGGATGTAAAGGGTCTGGTAACAGCTAAAGTAAAAAAAATAATTTTACTGGAAAGTGATATGAAGTATGCTGCTGCTGATGAGCTGCATGGTCAAATCAATGTACATATTGAGGATTTATATTCTTAAATATTCTTAAAGCAGACATATATTTTAGATCTGATATATATATCAGTTCCAGAATGCAGAGGGGTCTCAGCATTCCTGCATTCTGGAATAATGTTATTATTCGAAAATTCTATTTTATCGCATTTTCTGCAACAAAATCAAACATAATCCACACTATATATTTGTACAGTAAAAACACATGTGTGAAAATAAACTGCAGGACTGCATACAGAAAGATCAGCAGCTGCGCAGTTTGTTTTTATAGTACGCAGGAGGCAGGCAATGGATAATTATCTTGAAATGGTACGAAAGGCAAAGCATGGCAGCGCAGACGCATTTGCCTGCCTGTACCAGGAGATTTATGAAGACTTATATAGGTTTGCAGTTTATATACTAAAGAATCCTGCAGATGCACAGGATATGGTCAGCGATACGGTAATGGATGCATATGAAGCGATACACAAGCTGCGGGCAGAAGAAGCGTTCAAGGGCTGGATCTTTCGTATTCTGTCCAATAAATGCAGGGCAAAGCTGAAGGAATATGCAAATAAGACCGTAGAGCTTTCACAGGAGGTAACGGAGCGGGCGTCGATGTCTGCGTGTGACAGTGAGACGGCAGAGCATATACAGATACGCATGATGTTCTGGGAGCTGCCGCCAGAAGACCGTATGATCATCGCCATGCATTTGTTTGCGGGGTATACAAGCAGGGAAATAGCAGCACAGTTACATATGAATGAAAATACGGTTCGTTCAAGAGAAAGCCGTGCGCTCAAGAGAATGAAAGATCAGTGGAACAGGCTGTAGCTATCGTATAATACACCAAATACAGCTATGGATAAGGGTGGATCTTAAAAGCAAAAAGGACTGGTGAAATTTGGTCAGGAGGGAATGGCTATGAAGGGAAAAAAAGATTATTCAGAGGCGGGAAAGACAGAGATAGCAGGCTGGACAGACAGGGAAACAGGAGCAGAGAATAGGAAGAACATAGATGAAAAAAGGACAGCAGCAGACAGCAGGAAAGGAGAGAAGGCGGCAGCAGACAGCATGAAAAAAGAGAAAACGGCAGCAGACAGCAAGAAAGCCGAAAGGGTGGAAAAGCCAGAAAATATGGGAAGAAAAAAGACTGCAGAAGGAAGCGGAAAAGGAAGAACAATTGAAAAAAAGGAGGGAATAGATCAGCCGGAAAAATCTGACAATGAGATGCTTGGCAGAATATGGGAGTCTTCGCAGGGCATTCAGATCCCGGATGCACTCAGCCCGGAACAGGTAAAAAAACGTATTTCAGACAGGCGTGCCAGGAAAAGGAAATATTACAAGGCTGTGGTGGCAGCGGCGTGTCTGTGTCTGTGCTTTGGCGGCGGCAGTCTGGCTTTGAAGTATACGAATACCGGAGCAGACAGCGGGCAGGCAGTAAATGAAGCTTATGACGACAGCGGCAGGGATCAGTCAGGCGTGCAGCATCGTGAGGAGGCTGTGGCGGATCAAAGTATGCCGGAAGATAACTATGTGTCAGAGGATCAGGATCAAGCAGCGTCAGAGAGCACAGATGAGGACAAAGCGGAACAGGCACCGTTAAAGAAAATAGGGAAGATGTATACGCTGGCCTCTGGTTATGGCGATGTATACGATGTCGTTGAAAAAGCAAGCAGACTGCAGAGAAAATACGGAGCCATGAAAGCAGAAGCCGGTTTAAGGGCAGACGATGCAGGAGGAATCAAGGATATAAATGCTATAGCAGAAGACGAAATGGATGACGCGGATCAAGTATCACAGAATAGTTCTTTTGCAGGCAGCTCTTCTTTGGATAATTTTTCTTCGGATAAAGAGGAACGTGATTTTTCTACTACAAATCTGCAGGTAGAAGGAATAGACGAAAGTGATATTGTCAAGACTGACGGCAGATATATCTATGCCGTAAAAAACGACCGGATACAGATTATCGATGTACAGAATAAAATACCAGAAGCAGCAGGGCAGATTACACCGGATCTGGATGAAGATACAAGCCGCATATGCGAGATGTATGTAGCAGATCAGGTACTGACCCTGATTATCCAGATGGAAGAAACGCAGATGGAAGAATTACAGATCAAGGAGGAAAAAGACAGCGGACAAAATGAAGGCAGCAGGGAAAAAGACAGCGGAAAAGAAGAGCCGACAGAGGATATTTTATCAGAGGCAGATGATGCAGTGGACCAGGATGTGTTTTCGCTCAATGCGGTGTCCGTAACAAAAGTGCTGACCTATGATATTACAGATCCGAAAAAAGCTGTGCTGCTTCATACGGCAGAGCAGGATGGATGGTATCAGACATCGCGTAAGATCGGCAGCTGCCTGTATCTTTTTACAAACAAATCTCTATACGTAACAGAAGATATGCTGCGCAGGGACGCGGTTAAGGAAGAAGCTGTCTCGGAGTGGCTGCCATGTGTGAATGGCCGGGCGGTCAAAGCAGATGATATTTACCTGCCATATGTGAAAGATCAGGCAGACGCGAAAGATCAGACAGACAGGGAAAGCGCTCGTAACCTGTCGGGGGAAATGAACGGCGGATTTCTAATGTCGTCCATCGATCTTTCTGACAATAATAAGGTCCTGGATACAAAGCTGATTATAAACAATCATCCTAAGATATATGTAACAGACAAGTCGGTGTATCTGTATGAAACAGATTATTTAAATGATACGCAGAAAACAAAAATAGCCCGTTTTGAGCTGGATCAGGGGATGATCCGAGCGATTGCAGCAGCGGCAGTGAAAGGGTGGATAGAAGATACTTTTGCGATACATGAAAACGGGAATTACCTGCAGGTTCTGACCTCTGTAACAAGCGCGCAGCCTTGGGAAAACCGTGTATATGTACTGGATCTGAATTTAGAAAAGGCTGGGAAGCTGACCGGCCTTGCGGAGGATGAAAAGATTTATTCTGCACGTTTTGTCGGCACGGTTGGATATTTTGTAACATATCGAAATACAGATCCGCTATTTACCGTAGATTTTTCGAATCCAAGTGAACCTAAGATCGTGGGAGAATTAAAGGTGACAGGATTTTCTGAATACCTGCATTTCTGGGATCAGGATCACCTGCTCGGCATTGGATTCGAAGCAGATCCCGAGGATGGCAGGGTTACAGGAGTAAAAATGTCTATGTTTAATATTTCAGATCCGGCAAATGTAACGGAAGAAGCGAAGGTGATTCTAAAGGCTGACTCATGCGAAGCATTGTATAATTATAAATCTGTATTAGTAAGCGTTCGGAAAAATGTCATTGCATTTACAACGCAGGACTATGACGATGGATATCAAGAGGATTATTGTGTATTTTCTTATGAAAATGGAAAATTTGTCAGCCGGCTGGAGCATTCTCTTTCTAAGAAAGGGTCGTTTGGAGGCAGCGAATGGCGCAGCGTATATGTAGGAGACGTGCTGTATCTGGTAAATGAAAAGAAAACAATCGCATTTGATATGAAGGATCAATGGAAGGTTATTGGAAAAGTGAAATACTAAATAAATTATTAAATTTTAAGAAAGTCTTATAAAAAACGCATTAAAATCTCGTTAAAATAAAATAATCTGGGTTGCATTTTGACAAAAATGGAGTAGAATCGAGGTAGAAGTATGCTCATTTTAAAATTAATGGGAGGGTGCGTGATCGATGAAGCCGAGTCTGAAAAACCAGCTGAGTTATTTGTTTTTTATTCTGCTTGCTGTACTCGCTTTTTATACCGTATTTCAAGATAATGACCTGGGGATGGTCATTGTTTCTTTAAAAAATATGAAGCTGCCGTATCTGCTGCTGTCAGCAGCTGCGGCACTCATATTTACTATGATGGAAGGCGTTATGATCTGGTATCTGCTGCGTGCCCTTCAAGGGAAGGCGCAGTTTCTGCCATGCATTCGTTATTCCTTTGTAGGATTTTTATATTCCGGCATAACGCCTTCCGCAACCGGAGGGCAGCCCATGCAGCTATACCATATGAACCGTGACGGCAACAGCCTGTCTGCCAGTACGGTAGTCTTGATGACGGTGGCTCTGGTATACAAGCTTGTGCTGGTGGTAATGGGCCTTTTAATGGTGGTCTTTCAGTTTCCAGTATTAAAAGAACACCTTGGAAAATATGTGAATTTATTTTATCTGGGAATTTTTTTGAACACGGCGCTTGTTGTCGTGCTTCTTGTTGTTATGATATTTCCAAAATCCGCCCGCTGCCTGATTATTGCTGTGGAAAATCTATTGGTAAGCATCCGGCTTTTAAAAAAATCTGAGGCAAGGGTTCAAAAGATCGACCTGTTTATTAAAAGCTATCAGAATGCGGTACTGTTTTTAATCCATAATAAATGGCAGGTGGCAGTAGTAACGGCTGCCACAGTTTTACAGCGCTGTCTTGTTTTTATACTGCCATATATCGTGTACCGCGGTTTTGGATTGGAAGGAACAGGCGCTCTGACGATTTTTATGGTGCAGATGTCTATTTATCTGGCGGTAGATATGCTGCCGCTGCCGGGCGCACAGGGCATTACAGAGCTGATGTACAGGCGTGTGTTCCGGGACATATTTACGGCAGAATATGTAGTGCCGTCTATGTGTGTATCGAGGGGAATTAGTTTTTATTTTCTATTGTTTTTTAGTATGGCAGTATGTGTCATACATCACATGCGTTTTCGAATGAAAAAAATATGAGTTTTCTATATGAAAAATTTATCCCAAATTTAGAAGGCATATCCATGTGCTGTAACGGATTTTGCCGGCTGGGTCTGGGATAAATTTTATTTTCTAGAGCGTGTTTGAAAAATGCTTTCTGTGAGATGTGCTTCACATTTAGTGGAGAATTTATCCCAAATTTATGAGGCATAGCGGGCTATGTTGATTAAATTTGGGATGAATGATCCGCAAAGTGGGGAGTGCAGATCACGGGAATGATTTTTCAAACACGCTCTAGCATTAATGCGCTTTCATCGGACAGGCAGAGCTTTGTTGTGTAAAAAAATAGAAAAAAATAAAATTTTTTGTAACGAATTGCACTCGAAAAGAACTAATAATATGAGGTGCGCAAATGGATAAAGAAAAAATCAATGAAATGTATCACACAAACGCTGCAGCGATCTATAAGTATCTATGCAGCCTGACCCATGATCCGCAGCTTGCTGAGGAGCTGACGCAGGAAACTTTTTTTCAAGCGATAAAGGGTTTTGAAAAATTCAGAGGCGACTGCAAAATTTCCGTCTGGCTGTGCCGGATCGCGAAAAATTTGTGGTATAAGGAGCTTGAAAAAAGAAGCAGGCACAAAACGGTAGAATTGGACGATACAATGCCTTCCGGTGACAGTGTTGAGTTTTCATGCCTGCATAATCTGGAAAAAATAGAAGTATTCCGGCTTATGCACAATTTAGACACAGTGACAAGGGAAGTTATGTATTTACGCCTGGCGGGAGATCTGCAGTTTTCTGAAATCGCGGGTATCATGGGAAAAACAGAAAGCTGGGCAAGAGTAATGTATTACAGAGGAAAACAAAAAATAATGAAAGGGATGAAAGAATGGACAGAGAATTAGCTTGTGAAGTCGTAAAAGATCTGCTTCCTCTATATGTGGATGGAATGGTAAGCGATGTTTCAAAAAAGTGCATAAAAAATCACTTAGAACACTGCACAGAATGTACTGAGATCTATCAGGACATGTCATTTCAGCTGGAATTGGAGACAAAGCAGCCAGAGGTTCAGGAGGTGAAAAGATTTTTGAATAAGACAAAACGAATGTATCTATTATATGCACTGGGTATTCTGAGCGCAGTTTCGATGCTGGTCTGCATGATTGTAGATCTGGCAGTAAATAAGGGAATTACGTGGTCTCTGATCGTAGATGGCGCGGTGTTATTTGCGGATGCTTTTCTATACGTTCTTGCAGTATGCAGAAAGAATAAGGGGTATCTTGCAATGGCTGTATTAAGCATAGGAACATTCTGCCTGCTCTGCATCATACAGGCGGCAAATTATTATCTTATGGGGATAGGCACTTTTTGGATTTTCCGGTATGGGATTCCCATTCTGCTGCTGTGGCTCGGCCTGCTCTGGGTTCCGGTGATTTTAAGGGCAGCTTTAAAATGGAATATCTGGGACTGTATCGCATTATTTCTTTTGCTGGCAGCTGCGGGCAATTATGTTACAAAAGTGATTATTGGAGATTATGTCTGGCTCGATGTATTTTATATGCGGGAATTTTTTAGCAATGTTTTGGGAGAACTGGCTGGAAGTATAATATTTTTTATGATTGGAAGGGTAAAAAGCTGGAGAAAATAGCATTCAGATCGAACGAATCAAATCAGATCGAATCAAATCAGATACAGGCGGGGCGTGCAGAGTGACTGCATCTCCCTGCCTGTTAATCCGGCTGATTGCACGATCCGGAGTTTTACTGCATATTCATCCATGACAGGTCTTTCTGCTCGAATACCCGCCGGATTCTTTTTAACAGCTCTTCAGCGCTGAAAGGCTTTAACAGGTAATCGCAGATTCCCAGCTTTGCACTGGCTAAAACAGTTTCCTTGTCTTCTACGCCTGTCAGCATGATCACGGGTATGTCAGCGCCGCCGTTCATCTTACGGATCTCCGCCAGCGTTTCTATGCCGTCCTTTGGCGACATCTGAATATCCAATAGAATCAGATCCGGCCTTCCCATTTCCTGTTCCAGATATTTTAAAGCCCGTACGCCCGAATTTACAGTGATTACTTCATAATCGTCACGCAGGGTATTTGAAATTCGTGTAAGAATAATTGCGGTATCGTCTACTGCTAAAATGCGCTTTTTTGAATTTGCGCCTATAATTGGAAACATTTATGTCATTCCTCCCTTTCAAGTATGTTTAAAAGCTGGCTGAGCAGATCTTCGGCATTGTCATCTTCATATAACCGCAGCTGCTCCTGTATCTGTAAAAGGCGCTCTGCGGTATCCTCTGGCAGGTCGTGGGACAATATTGTCTCTACTATTTGTGCACACTGCTCGGAGCGGAAATGCTTCAGCTCTTCCAGGGCAGCTGCTGTCTGCTCGCACATCTCCTGCGTCGTCAGGGCCGGCAGCTTTTCTCTTGTATCGTTTTCCTGCCTGCGCTTTGTCAAAAATTGTCCGATATTGTCCAGAAGCGTTTCGTATTCTGCCAGCAGCCGTGGAAACTGCTCTGTGATAAATTCGCTGTCTTTTTGTGCAGCAGCATTTTCCTGTGCACGCGCCATCGCTGAGACGTCCATAGCTCCGATATTGGCAGAGGCACTTTTAAGCCCGTGTACCTCTATCTGATAGCGTGACAGATCTGTCTTTACAAGCTCGCACAGCAGCTCTATCTTGCGGCTGCCATCTATGCAGTATAGATCCAGCAGCTCGGCAAAGCCCTCTTCATCGCCCGAATAATACTGCATTGCAGCATCCATATCTATGCCGTCGATCTGAAATGAAGCCGGATTAAACGGACAGGATTCCTCTTCTCCAGATTCCGTCTGCCTGCGGTCTATTGGCACCCAGCGCAGCAGGAGCTGATTTAGTTCCTTCCGGTCAAGCGGTTTGGAAATAAAATCGTCAAAACCGCATTTCAAAAAATGCTCCCGCATGCCTTCCATGGCATTGGCGGTCAATGCAACTACAACAGGAGTAGTGCCGTTTTCACCGCAGTCTTTACGGATGATATCTGTTGCTTCAATGCCGTCCATGCCGGGCATCATATGATCCATAAAAATAATATCAAAACGGTCTGCGCGTACGGATTCAATTGCCTCAGGCCCGCTTTCTGCTTCTGTTAAATCGAAAGCATACTTTTTTAAGTAGCCTCTGGCTACCTTGCGGTTGATTACATTATCATCGACGATCAGTACCTTTACTTCGGGAGCGGTAAAGATGTCTAAAATGTTATCATCTGTCTGTGGAATCTCCGTCATCTCTGAAATCGGGCGGCTGTCTACGATTTTCTGAGGGATTGTAATTGTAAATGAGGTTCCTCTTCCATAGGTGCTTTTGACCTCAATGGTACCGTTCATTAACTCTACCATATGCTTTACAATGGTAAGGCCCAGCCCGGTGCCTTCTGCGCTTCTGTTCCGCTTAGAATCCACCTGCCTAAAATCCTCAAAGATCTTGCCGAGGTCTTCTTCACGTATGCCGCAGCCGGTATCCTCTATATGAAAAATAAGCAGCTCTTCCTCAGCATTCTGTCCGGGTTTTCCTGTGATATATGTACGTACATATCCTTCTTTTGTAAATTTGATGGCATTATTGAGTATGTTGATCAAAACCTGTTTGATCCTGCCGTCATCGCCGTTGTAACGGCATGGAATCGATTCGTCACATTCGTATTTTAAGATCAGCCCGCGCTGGGAGGCTGCCATATCCATCATTCCTATGACTTCATCTGCCATGATTTTTATATAATAATCTACGCAGACCAGCTCCATTTTACCAGCTTCAACCTTGGACAGGTCTAAAATATCATTGATAATCGCCAGCAGGTTTTTTGCCGCAGACTGCACATCCTTGGCATGGTTATAGATCTCAGTATCCGCGCATTCTTCCATAATAATATCATTTAAGCCGATGATGGCATTCATCGGGGTGCGTATTTCATGGGACATATTGGCAAGAAATTCGCTTTTTGCAATGCTGGCATTTTCTGCCTCACGCCGTACACGCTTGATCTCATTGATATAAGCATTTGTGTCGGTCATGTCCAGAATCAAAATAACGCAGCCTTGTTTTCGGCCGTTTTCATCTACGATATGCCTGCTGTGGCATTCATAGTGCCGGTCGTTGATCGAAAATTTCTGGGTAGTATCTTCATTGAGCATTTCTTCACGGAAGTCCTCCACGACCCGGATATTTTCTCCAAGCCTGTGCGCAGGCAGGTGGGTGAAGATATCTGCCGCAGCTTTATTATAGTTGACCAGCCGGTCGTGGTCGTCTAACGTAATTACACCGTCGCCAAGACTCTCCAGAACCTTTGCTGCTGCCAGATGCCGGAAATCATAATTGCGCCGGCTCCATACCACAATGACTACCATGGACATGGATATCGTCAGAGTAGCCGGAGTAAGATCGAATACTTTTACCAGCTTTAAGACATAAGCGATCAGCATAATGACGGGAAAGGTGGAGATTAGTAAAATGGTCGAATACTGGCGGTTTACCTGACGGTCCGAGCGTTCGCGTATCGCATTTACCAATGTGTATATACAAAGTGTATACGGAATAACGACACGGATGAACAAAAAGAACATGTACAGCGGGCCGTAAGTAATGCGGATATGATAAAATCCACCTGCATCTGCCAGCCATTCGACGTCCTGGTAAAAAAGTCCATACCAGTTAAAAAATACGGTAGGCAGTATGAAAAAGCTGATTGCAAAGAGGATTCTTAAAAATATCTTTGGAGGAGAAATATAACAATAAATATAGATAAACCAGCAATAACACAGCGGAACAAAAGCAGAACCTACATTTTCTACAATCACTGCCGTAATGGCAGCTTCCAATGTAGGTGCAGTCAGCTCCAGTAAATAACCTACATTTTGTACCAGCGAGCCGCACATAATGAGCATCAGCATTTTCTGTTCTTTGGCACCGTCTCCGTTCATCAGAAGGAGCAGTGCGAACACAGTCAGGCATAAGCTGAAACATTCTAATCCAATGACAAAATTTACCATAAGTACATTTCCTCCTGCTTACAGATGTATCTGCCGGCAATATGAATTTCCATTTGTTTCCATTGGCAGTGTACTGCATACATTCCCGTATGGACATACGGCAGACGCTGCAGGATATTTTCTACTAAAAATACAATATTACAATTTGACTGCGGTGTCAAGGAATAGACAGTATTCCATTGAATCAGAACAAAACTTAACTTTTTGTTGACTTTTATAAACAAAAAGGGCATACTGTCAAAGGGGCAGATAAAAACAGCAGAAAAATGCAGATGAATGCGGACGAGAGCAGTCTGCTGATCGTAATCTGCGAATGGTAATCTGCTGAAATTGAACAAATGTAGAAAATCATTGAAAAGGGAGGAACACACAGATGATAAAAGTAGCGGTTAAAACGGGAATTGCACTGGCGGCAGCGATATTTGGAGAGGGGGTATTTTATTAAAGTTTGGGATCTTTGGAATCGTATATGCGCTTTTGACTTATTATGTATGGTATATGAACAAAAGAGGGGGAGGATTTTCTGTTTTTGTCGGAAACGGCGGTCTTATGGCAACCTTGATGTCTTTTGCGTTTATGATCCTGTCGCCGCTGATTCCGTTGGTTGTACTGGCCTTAATTATGAATTCTCTTGGCCTTAGTGAGACAGCCACGGCAGTAATCAGCGTTTTGATGATTCTTGCAGCTTTCGGGTGTTTTGCACTGGATGTTATACGCATTTTAAAGCCGGAGCTGTTAACCAAAAAAGATCATCAATAAGTGAAATTATAGAAAAGCATTTCAAATACAATTTGCCTTCAAAACTGATGAAATGCTTTCATTACAGCCTGCCAAAAGTCAGATACAGCCTGACTTTTAGCGGGCATTTTTTGTTGCCGGATATGGTTTGGTACGTTATAATAATTATGCGGCAGCTGAGCATGAAGTACTGCTGTTCTTATTTAAAAGCGGTAGTAAATTCACATATTAAATTTCTTGCTATTTATTTACGGATTGCATATAATAAATACAGAGGAGCTGATGAATATGCCAAATATTAAACCAATATCGGATTTGAGAAATTATACGGAAGTATTAAAAGAAGTAAAAACAAACCAACCGGTGTATCTGACTCGGAATGGACGCGGAGCATATGCTATTGTAGATGTTAATGAGTTGGATCGATTAAAAGCAACAATTCAGCTTTTGACAAAACTGGAAGAAGGAGAGCAGTCTGCTGGGGAAAAGGGCTGGTTAACAGCGGATGAGGCAGAGGCTGCTTTGGGATTGTGAAATGCAAAGAAGATTACTGGGGTGATTAGGCGATGCTCCTCCATTTCCAGAATGCATGAAGCCTAAGCATTCTGGAAACAGAGAAAAACTGCAGGAAGGCGGTTGTGTTTCTTCTGCACTTATAGAAGTTCTGATCTTACAGAAGTTCTGAACTTACAGAAGTTCTTTCAGCTTTTCAGCCTCTTCTTTTGTGAGGGTAATTCCTTTGCCCATTTTTTCATGATCTGGTGCCCAGTCCCTGATGTCATATTTGGGAGCTGCGCCATTCCAAGAAATCTTATTTAGTTCTTTTCTCCATCCTTTAGCAGTCTCAGAGAGAATGCCTATTTCCTCTACGATTTCATACTTAATGTCTGCCATAATGTCACTCCTTATTTCATAACTTTCTGCATTAAAGATTCATAGCTGTCTACAATGTCATAGACGATGTTTTCATTGCTGATTGCCTTGAAATGTTCTCTTGCACAATGAATCTTTGACTTTTCTACTAATCGAAGCTGCATGGAACTCATAGATCCCTTAGTTTCAGCAACAAAATAAATATGTTTTACAGATCCCTCATAAAATGCAATCGCCCAGTCTGGATTGTAGCGTCCTACCGGAGTAGAAATATAAAACCCGTCCGGCAGTTTTACATAAACGGCTACTTCACTGGCTGTTTCCAGTTTTTCTGCAAATGCTTTTTCATTTGTCGAATCATATATTATATGGTCGAACAAATGCTTTTCTGCCTTCATAGCATTTATGCCAAGCCTGCCCTTTATGGTAGGGTCTGTAAAAATATCTGTATCATACTTTTCATCGAGCACGTCATATGTAATATGTTCAATGATTGCAGTAGCCTTTTGTTCATTAATCAACGCGGCTGCCTTGATCATAAACTCTTCTGGATTATCCTTAAACTGGTCAAAGATAGGTTTCTCGATTCCGGTAAGAATTTGTATCACTGTTTTTCTTGTCAGTCCCGTATCATCTACAATCTTTCCAACAAGGTCATATTTCACACTGCTGTTTACCGAAATCTTTGTATCGCCGTTGTAATTGTTGGAGGCGTCCCTTACCATAGAATTACCAGATAAAAGTTCTTCCTTTGAACGGATATCCTTCATTTGGCCGGACTCGACCTTAAAATAAATCTTTGATACACGAAGATTGCTGTTTAATGATGCAATTGTATTCTTTACCAGTTCTTCTGTATCAAAATCAACAACATATATAGACTTGGAATTGATTCTTGACCATAACTCTTTAAATTCCTTACTGTTCAGCTTTTCCTGATCTACATGAAGCTCGACATTGGCGCTGCGGGCATTTGCCGGCTTCATAGAAGCTGGATCATAAATGGAATCAATGATCCCTATTACATCTGGAGCATAATCTTTCACTTCATCTGCAACAGTTACCGCACCATTTGCTTTATCTTGATAATATTTGTCTGTCAGCTCGCCATGCTTATTAATATAGCCATTTACAATCAAATCATACTGAATGGATGAAGCAACGTCTGCTGTGATGAGGAATTCATTTCCATTGAGGTCTTTCACAACATGATCTATAAAGAGATCCTGTGTCACTTTCTTAGGCCTGTCTGCAACAGCATCAGCAATCTCAGTCTGAAGGCCTCTTGCAAAACTGTCATAACTTTCACTTGCGATAACAGTAAGCACATTTACATTATGAACATCACTGCCGAGAATATTTGCATCCATGCGCTCACCATCCTGATTTACACACAGGCGAAGGCCGCGGCCTACCTCCTGCCGCTTGCGTACCTCGCTGCTGCTCTGCTTTAATGTGCAGATCTGGAATACGTTTGGATTATCCCATCCTTCACGCAGCGCAGAATGAGAAAATATAAATCTGACTGGAGATTTTTTAGGGTCACGGTCCAAAAGCAGTTCTTTGTTTTTCATAATCAGATCATAGGCATCAATATCGTTAGACGTCTTATTTTTCTTATCGTCACCAGCAATCTGATTTACGACATGTCCCTTCTTATCAATGGAAAAATATCCTGCATGTGTGTTTGAGGCAGCAATCTGATCCAAATAGCTCTGGTAATCATTATCTGCTATCTCATGCTGCATACTATTTAGGATATCCTGATATTCTTCCTCAAACATCTGCGCATAAATGCCGTTTTGCGGCTGTCCGGCTGAATCATATTTCTTGTAATGGGCCACTTCGTCAATAAAGAATAAAGATAAGACTTTAATTCCTTTATAAAACAGCTGGCGCTCCCGCTCGATATGGGATAAAATAGTCTCACGGATCTGGATTCTGCGCAGCTGGTCTTCACTTACTTCGCCGATAACATCTCCTGCATAAATTTTAATCCCATTAATAAACTCTACAGAATCATCGCGCCCGTCAATGCTTTTAACGACGAAACCATCCTTATATTCTGGAAGTTCTCCAGAATGGTCATAGAGATTAAAACCGATTCCTGCTTTTCTGGATTTTTTCTTAATCCCAGACGAACCCCTTATATCAAACTGAATTGTCGCAGTCGGTGCATTTTTCGACAAATTAATGCTTTCCAGATACACATAGCTGTTTGTAGCAGTCGTTCCGGTTTCGGTGATTCCTTTTACTGCGATCTTCTTAACTAGGCGCTTATTATATGCCTCCATGGCATCAAGCCTGTAAACCATATTATAAATGCTGTCGGATTTATGGGTGGCAGAATAGCGCAGAGTCATTAACGGATTAAAAGACGCCAAGTTTTCTTTTGTCTTTTTTCCCTCTACTGACTGCGGTTCATCAATGATTACGATCGGATTTGTCTTCGCAATAATATCAATCGGCCTGCGGCTTCGAAATTCATCCAGCTTCATATAAATTCTTCTGGAATCCTTGCCTCTTGCATTGAATGCCTGAGAATTAATAATCATTACATTGATGGAACTGTCTGAAGCAAAACGGTCAATTGTTGTCAGGTTTGAAGAATTATAGATAAAAAAACGAACCTTTTTCCCATATTCTTCTGCAAAATGCTCCTGCGTTACCTGGAACGATTTGTAAACGCCTTCTCGAATTGCAATGCTGGGAACAACAATGATAAATTTGCTCCATCCATACTGTTTATTCAGCTCATACATAGTCTTGATGTAAGTATAGGTCTTTCCGACGCCGGTTTCCATCTCAATGGTCAGATTGTATTTTCCCTCCAGCTTCTTGGATGGGGCAATCTGATTCGCTCTCTGTATCTTGTTTAAATGTTCTAGAATTATGCCGTCAGAGAGTTCAGGTACTATTTTTGCATTAGACCAGCCTGTAAAGTCCTGATCTTCATTTAGAGAAACCTGTGAATATGTCTCGCCAGACATGGTTTTCCCTTGATATCCTTTATCTATCATATATGAGGGAGTCAGATACGGCTGTCCTGCAAAGACATCTACCACAGCTTTTGCGGCATCTGCTTGAAACTTTTGGTGTTTAAACTGCAGCTTCATAACGTCCTCCTTAGATTACTTTTATTCTGGTATCCGGTGCCAGCAACTTGAAAATCTCGCCTACATTTATCCTTGATGGACTATCGGCAAAACTGCTGTCACGAAATACTGCGCGAAGCGGCTGTCTATCGGCGATTTCTTTGATCACTGACTCTGAAACATTTTCATCGAAGCATGCGATTAAGTCGCCGTCGTTATAGGTATGTACTGTATATCCTTGAATTTTTTCAAAACTGTATGGAAGTGAAAGAGGAAGGCCCCATTCGAGTAGACAGCTGAATAATAGGTCAAGGTCTGTACGGTCAGGTTTTATGTTTGATTCGAGCATGGATAGCAAATCTTGGTTATAATTATCAGCAGAATAATACACGTCTTCCATATTTGAGTCATCAACATAAAAAACTCTAAATCCATAGTCGAAATCTGCAAGTGTTTCTTGTCGTAATTTTTCACTAGCCCTTCTTATTCGCTCTTCTCCAATCTCACAAATAGTTTTATAGCCTGCCTCATAAGCATCAGATTTTTTTGGGGTTTCTTCTGGAATCTGAACCATAATATATTTTCTGCTGCCATGATCTTCAGCGTTTAACTGCATGACAGCATGTGCTGTTGTTGCACTTCCACTAAAAAAATCAAGAATGGTAGCATTGTTAGGTGCAAATTGAATTATTCGCTTGATTACAGCAGTCAATTTTGCCGTATCAAAGACTTTTGATTCAAAGAGTTGTCCAATTTCACTAGAACTACCAATC
The DNA here is from genome assembly GCA_910586445.1 of uncultured Eubacterium sp. Classification (GTDB taxonomy): domain Bacteria; phylum Bacillota; class Clostridia; order Lachnospirales; family Lachnospiraceae; genus Eubacterium_J. The sequence continues at coordinate 11,999 of CAJUHV010000017.1, read as the reverse complement.
AACATATCTAACCAGGAATTATTGAGTAATGCTTCAGATGTAGGTGAGATATAGTGTTCGGCTTTTCCGCTTGCCGATTTTCTCAAGAGATCTGGTGAATCTTTCTGCTCAGCATACCATTGGTCTATGATATCTTGATTCTCTTTACCTTCTGCCATTCCAGTTTCAGAAAGCATTCTTTTATAATTATCAATAGCTTTTAAGCTTCTTTCTTGGCTCCATCTCCATTGTCCCTTTTTTGGAATGTAACCAAACAATTCATATCTCATTGTTGGTCTATCTGTTCCGCGCCAATGGTTATTCCAACTGCTATCTTTTTTTTCGCTTAAAGTTTTCATTTGCTTTGGAAATCTATAATCACTATTTTTACTATAAAACAATAAATATTCTATTCCCTGTCCCAATTTATCCCATGTTTCAAACTGTGCCTGTAATGATTTTGCACCTCTTCGTACAACAATTTGATTTCTGAAATTAGCCTCTCCAAAGATTTCATCAGCTATTTTCCTTAAATTATCTACCTCTTCATCTCCTATTGAAATAAAAATCAAACCATCATCAGAAAGCAGATTTCTAGCTAATGTTAGTCTTGAATACATCATTGAACACCAGTCTGAATGAAAACGCCCGTTTGAATCCGTGTTTAAAAATAATTTATTTCCATCATTATCAGTAGAACCCATATCGTCATCATATTTACTTTTAGAAATAGAAAAATCATCTCTATATATAAAATCGTGTCCAGTGTTGTATGGGGGATCTATATATATTAGTTGAATTGTTCTTAAATAACTTTCTTGTAATAGCTTCAGAGCATCCAAATTGTCTCCTTCAATATAAATATTCTCTGTCTTTTCCCAGTTTACACTTTTTTCTTTATTAGGTCTCAACGTTTTTCTCACAGGTCGATTTGCTTCTACAATTGCTGCTTTTTTTCCTGGCCAAGAAAATTCATATGTCTCATCACCTTCAGTGGCAACTGACACTAACAGCTGTTTCAGTTTTACGAAATCTACTGCTCTTACTGTTTTGTTATTTTCATCTATAACTTCCGTAATGCAGTTAGGAAAGAGTTTTTCAATTTCTTGTAAATTTTTTTGGGTCATGTTTGCAGATGCCATTCTCATTTTCTCCATTTGTCAAATTCCTTTATCTTGCTCATTAATATGTTTTCTTTTTTGTAAATAGCACATGACGGCTTTTGAATATTCATAATTTGAACAGCTGTGCCATTCTAAATAACCAAAATCCGTATTGTATATTTTTTCAATAGTTTCACGTTGATGCTTTCCTTTTCTCAGGGTTATTTTTCCTAATTCATCAATCGATTTATTATTATATATCTCATATGCCAAATCCTCTTTGGATTTCAAACAGCGATTATTAACAGTGATAAACCATTTTGAAAAAGATTTCATAGTATGTTTTGTTTGGTGTTCACTGGTGATACCATTTTCATCCATATCTATTACTTCAATCAGTAAAACTTGATCTTCAAACTTAGTATTTTCTTCAGCATAATTTACTAGATATAAAGTAGCATTAAAGTCCTGCCGTGCTCTCCATAATGAAAGGAATTTACTTGCGTTTTTATTCCAATATCTATTTGGATGGCTAGTATATGGTGTTACTGTCTGTCCTTCTTCACATTTTAAAAATTCAAAAATAATGTATCCTTTTATTGGATCTTTTTGTAATCGGTCGAAATTTATAGCAGAAGTGACATTATTTTTCAATGTTCTTTTTACAAAGTCAAATCCACTTGTATCATCATGCCCCAATACTTTACTGACGGTCATTGTTCTGCCTCATCTCAATATGATATTTGTTTTAATAAGTTTTTTAATGCCTTTATTTTTTGACTCATCTGCATCTGCACATTCAGCTGCTTTTCTTTCCGTATTTTAGCCTGCAGAGCAGTGATCTGTTTTTTTAAATCCCTGATCCTGTTATCTCTTTCAACAGTCTCTTTCAAAGATTCACCTGATTGGCTGTCTTGTAAAGTGTCGCCGGCGATCTGGCGCACATAGTTCTCATAGACAGAATCAATATCCAAACCTTCAAGGTGCAGCGGCAGATCATGCTCTGCCATCCATTCTGTGTAATAATATCTATTTACCTTGAATGCTGTACTGCCAGATCGAGCGGCTTCTTTGTAGCCGATCACTGCTTTGTACTTTCCGTTGTAGGAAAGTACAAACAGAATATGATAAGGGATGTTCTTATCTATCAGTGTTAAAACCGATTCATCCACTTCATTACCATTTAGCCTGATTTCGAACACCTGCAGTTCAGTAACATTATTGCCTGCAGCCAGATTTATGGTCGTTGGTGCGATCTTGTTCCTCCAATAAACTACTTTGATTTGATCTATAAAGAACTTTTTCATCGTTGGTGATACATCTAGGTTTTCATAAAATGACTGTTTTGGAATTCTCTTATTAAATTCTGTTGACTTTGGAAGTCCGATCAATATTCTGCACCTCCTATTTTACTACCAAAAATGTAATTAATTCAAAATCATCGATTCCTGATACTGCTGACAAAAGTGCCGAAGTGCCACCGGACTTAAATAAGCTGCCGATATCATTCTCTTCTTTGGTATCAATGATAGAATTAATTGCATCGCTCAGCAGGCTGGACATTTCTGCCATATCCCTGCCGTCATTAGTTTCTTCGTTAAATTTTGTGTAAAGCTTTTTTATCGGCATATTTTTTCCTCTGCACAATAAACGCATATTGTCCAACAGCTTCTTTGGATTTAGATAATCACAAATGATTTCGCCATCGATTCCTATATAAACCATGTAAAATGGATGTATTCGATTAAGGCTGTCTATATTTATTCCATTATTTCTATTTTTTAATACGAAGATGACACCTTCTGGCATTTCGTCATCTGCTGGCGCGACCGCGTGCAGTCCAAATGGTTTCTTATCCAGGTCATCATGCTCTCTCACATATTCTAGCAAATCTAAGCGAAATTCATTTAGTCCTAGATCCATGATTGAGATACCAGTAGACATTTCTTCGATATCTACTACTTCATCCTGCAGTTTTTTTAGCTGAGCTTTTCGGTATTCTAGATCACCATTTTCTTCTGGATTAATGAGATCATCATCACCAGTTGAAGCCATAATGGATATTTTCATTCTGGTTTCTACTCTGGCTTTTAGGTTAATGTATTCGTCTAAATCCATATCCGGCCAGAAGTTTACTAGCTGAATCTGAGTATTCATACTTCCAATACGATCTATACGGCCAAATCTTTGAATGATACGTACGGGATTCCAGTGAATGTCATAGTTTACAAGATAATCACAATCCTGCAGATTCTGGCCTTCTGAAATACAGTCTGTTGCAATCAGAATATCTACCTCATTTGAGCTGCCTGGCATCAGAATATCTCTGCCTTTGGATACAGGTGAGAAGCAGGTCAATACATTGTTAAGTGTAGCTTTTAATCCTTTTATAGTGGTTTTTCCGTCTACATTACCTGTGATTAATGCAGTATCTAATCCATACTTTGTCTTTATGAATATGCTGACATTTTCATACAAATATGCAGCTGTATCGGAAAAGGCAGAAAAGATTAATACCTTCTTGTTTCCAGTATTTATTGGATTTTCTATCTTTTCTGTCAGCAATTTTAGGAGCGTCTGCAGTTTGATGTCGTGCTCTGGTGTAATGTCGGAAACCATTGCTGTTACCATTTTTAGAACTGCCGCATCTTTCTTTAAGGACTCACGCCAGCTCAAATAATCCATATCTGCCAAATCAATTTTTATCTTTTTTCCGACGGTAAAGTAATCAGTATTTTGATCTTCCATATCAAAATCAGAACTGACATCTGCTTCATAAACATCTAGATCGGCAGTTTCGTTTGCTTCATACCTGTCAATCGAATTAATGGTGTGCACAATCAGGTTTTTGATCCTTGTAAGTGTAAGCTGAAAGGAATATACGGATGATTCCAGGCGCTTCAGCAGGTTAACGCTCATGAGCCTGCGGATTCCTTCTTCACGTCCTGCCTGTGTCAGACTGGTTCCTTTGTTGTGGGTCAGCTGTTCATATTTAGCCAGTTTGCTTGGGAAGATATAAGCAGATGGTGTATAGATCTCCAGTGTCAGCGTGATCAACTGCTCATAAATTTCGTTATAATTAATTGCATTTTTTAGATCTGTAAGGTTTGGTCTTTTGGAGATCGGTTTTCGTCTCTCTGGGAACCTGCCGATTTTCTTTGTGTTGTAATATTTTTGAATATGATTTCTGGATCTTGCAATGGTTACGCTGTCCAATACTTCAAAAAAGTCAAAATCTAGCATTTTTAAAAGGTTGCTTGTAGTTCTTTGTGCTGCTTCTAATTTGCTCCATGTATTGAATGCTTTCTGCGCCTGTCGAAAAATTTCATCTATAGTTTTTGTTGTATTCAGCTTATCATTAATTAACGCTGAATTGCCCTCGTAGGCTATTGCCAGCTGATTTCTCAGGTCATAAAATCTGTTATTTACTGGTGTAGCAGATAGCATAAGCACTTTTGTCTTTACGCCTGCTCGGATTACGTTATTTAACAATTTTAAGTATCTATTTTCCTTTTGGCTGTCACCGGATATTTCTCCTCCGTTACGAAAATTATGAGACTCATCAATTACTACAAGATCATAGTTTCCCCAGTTTAGGCGTTCTAGGTCGAGTCCATTAGACTGACCGCTTTTTCTGGAAAGGTCTGTATGAAATAACACATCATATCTAAGGCGGTCTGAGGAGATCGGATTGTTTATGTAGTTATCCTTGTATGTGTTCCAGTTTTCTGCCAGTTTTTTAGGACAAAGCACGAGTACGGATTTATTTCTGTTCTCATAGTATTTGATAACGGCAAGTGCAGTGAAAGTCTTGCCAAGGCCTACACTGTCTGCGAGAATGCAGCCGCTGTATTTTTCAAGTTTATTGATAATTGCAAGCACTGCATCTTTTTGAAAATCAAAAAGCATACTCCAAATCTTACTCTGTTTAAAACCGGTAGCCTCGTTTGGAAGAACATCTTCAGATAGATCGTCTAAGAATTCATTGAATACATGATACAATGTAATGAAATAAATCAACTCAGGTGAATTTTCATTGTATGCGGTGGTGATGTTTTCAATGACTTTTTCCGTGACATTCTGCAGTTTTTCTTTATCATTCCATATAGAGTCAAAGATCTGCATATACTGTTCTGTAAACGGAGATTCCATGCGATTGACCATATTGTAAGCGTTGTTGCCTCGATCACATCCGATATCTACTGTAGTAAATCCGCTCAGCGGCATATATGCGGCGTTTTCCTGATAATTATGCACAGTCATGAATCCCGGCATATTTTCTCCGCTGGTATTGGACCGGAATGCGGCTTTCTTTCTAATCCAGTCAGCACATTCCTTAGCGATGGCTTTTTGGGTCATCTCATTTCGAAGCTTAACTTCAAACTCGGTACCATAAAGGCTGTGTTCCCTTCCCATTCTTGGAATGTAGAATTCCCTCTTTTGTTTATTCGCTTTTTCCGTAATGAAAGTCGGAGAGGTGAAAATGAATCGGAATTCATCGATTTTTTCCAGCTGAGTCTTTAACTCATTGTAAGCATACATTGAAAAACAGGCAGCAGCAATCGATATCCGGCTGCCTTCTTTTATCGTAGCTGCCATATCATCCCGGACAATATCTTTTATATTATCATATATTTTCATCGTTTGTTCCTTTTGTAGGTGCTCCTTTCCTGTCGATTATAGTTTGTAATGATTATAGTATAGCATAGGATGGAAACAGAATGAAGGACAAATTTTGTTGACAGTAATAAACAGAAAGTTATATACTGATATGGTAAAAAACGGAATCATGTAAAGCAGGTTATAGAGCAGAATTAAGTTCAATTTAAGATGGAAACAGAATGAAAGATGGAGCAGCTATGAGAAGAACAATAAGAAAAGCCTGTACAGGCACAAAAAACATTTTAGTTATTGCGGCAGCAGTGTTTGCAGTCTGCGTACACAGCAGCGGTTATACACAGGCTGCAGAAATCCACGTTTCACAGGCGGGGGGGGGGCTGGAGGCAGCCGAATCAGGAGCTGAATCCTTTGGCTGGCAGAAAGCTGACGGAGCACAATATTATATTTCACCAGATACGGGCGAACTGCAGACGGGGTGGCAGGAAATAGAAGGCGGTCAGTACTATTTTTCGCCGGAAACGGGGAAACTGCAGACGGGGTGGCAGGAGATAGAAGGCGATCGGTATTATTTTAAACCAGAAACGGGGAGGCTGCAGACGGGGTGGCAGGAAATAGACGGAAAAAAGTACTATTTTTCTAAGAAAACCGGGCAGATGCAGACAGGCCGGCAGAAAATCGGCGGGAAAAAAGCTTATTATTTTAACGATTCGGGTGTATTAAAGACATCTGGCTGGATTAGGGACGGAAAAAAGGTCTATTATGCCAAAACGGACGGCGTGTTATGTTCCGGGTGGAAGAAAGCGGACGGCAGGCAGTATTATTTTTCGCCGGAAAACAGCCGCATGCAGACAGGCTGGCAGAAAATCGGCGGAAAGTATTATTTTTTTACGGTATCGGAAGAAGAAAAAGGGGTATTAAAGAAAAACTGCATTGCCGGCAAAAAAAATCTGGATATTATTATGTGGGCAGAGACGGTGTGCGCGCAGATTCTTTTGAGGTGAATGCAGCAGTCCAGTATGTGCGCAGCCATACAAAAGCAGGCTGGACGGCATCCCGGAAATTAGAAGCGTGTTACCAGTCGCTGCGGAATGATTATACATACCGGCATTATCATGGAGTACCGACAGGTGCAGAGCTGTCAGGCTGCGCATACAGCCTGTTTGACAGCGGAATGGGAAACTGTTACCGTTATGCTTCGGGTATGGCCTGTATTGCAGCAGTGCTCGGATATCCGGTGAGAGTTGCTACCGGAAAAGTAACGAGTGTGTACGGCGGCTTTGCTGAACATGGCTGGGCGCAGGTATGGGACGAGGGAAAGTGGAAACTCTGCGATGTCGGCATGAAGCAGTTTATGACACAGCGGCATCCGGTGCGCAGCTATGTGGCATCTGCGGTCTACCGCCTTACTATAAAAAACGGAAAGACTGCATGGGTACAACAGGCAGATGAGAACAGTACAGCAGCGTAACCTGACCCGCAGCCTCAGGCAACATATATCCCAAAGTCCAGATCGATAATTTAAAATATTTACATAGCAGGCATAAAGGGGGCAGTCGCACGAAGAAAAGTATATACAAGATCTAGCAGAATCTGATTTGGAATGAAAGCTATATCTTGTATGTACCATCTTTGCTGCGAAAGCCCCCCCTTTATGCTGTCTGCAGGAAAATATCTCTAAATATTTCTTTTTGTGTTTAAATTTTATTCATTCTTGTGATACAGGCTTATACATTCATCTATGATGCTTTCTATAATGCGTACTTCTGAAGCTGTCAGCCGGTTCAGCTTTTTTGATAAAAGCAGCTCGTCCTTGTCAATAATATCGCCTGTCAGCAGGTAGTCTGTACTGACTTCAAGCGCTGCTGCAATTTTCATCAGGTTTTCCGGACGCATTGCCCGTTTTCCAGATTCGGCATAACTTACAAACTGGGTTGTAAGATCGCTCATTTCAGCCAGTGCCTCTTGTGTCAGCCCGAGTTTTTTCCTGCGTTCCATAATTCGTTTCCCAACCTCATCCAGATATAGTTTCACATCTACCATTTGTTTCACCATTTCCTTTCACTTCGTTAAATTCTATCAACGGTTTCAGAAATAAATAATAGTTTGTTGTTGAATGAATTCAACAAAACGATTATAATACTATTTGAATACCGTGCATGCATTTTGCCAGAGGATATGTACCACTGCAAATGTTATGGTTGTCTTATCATAACAAAGGAGGTTCACTAAGATGAACATACAAATGACAAAACAAAAACAGCCAGAGGCAGGCATACAGGCATGCCGGATTGAATTTGGAAGTGATGATTATCTCTATTCTGTTTCCTTCAAAGCTGCGATTGACAGGCGGGAAATTAACAGGATGCTGTATACAGCACGCAGCAGCTTATATGAAAACGTCCCAGAAGCCATTCGGTTATATATGGACACACACTGCCTGAGATATTCGGATTTTACTGCGGTGGCAGCCAGACAGGAACATGACACGGTGATGGCAGCGGCAGGCTGTCTGCTGCACTGCAGCTCCTGCGACAGCCTGGACAGGCTGGCCCGCGGGGCAGACGCATATTACGGGATTATGGATTATCAGCACCGGACTGGCAGCAGCTGCTGCGAGGGGTGTTATTGTGCTGTTTCCAGAATTGTTTCCAGACAAAACGGCACATCAGACTGCCGCATTATCGGCCAGATTTTTCAATACGATACCTCCAGCGGCAGGGAAAAGTCTTTCTTTGCCATCCGGAAAAATGAAGGCAGGAATCATATGCATACTTTAGAAGCAGCAGCCGGGTGTCCGGTTCTGCCTCTGTTTGGCTGCGTAGATATGGCTGTGCTTCTGGCCGGTATCTGTTCTGTTACAACAAAAGAGCAGGCTGCAAGGCTTGCCAACAGATAAACGCTGAAATATCATGGCACAGGAGTCATTTAACAGCCCTGCTGCTGATCAGGGCAGGTTATATGGCTCTTGTAAGCTTACCGACAGCGGCTGTGTAGTTTCACTGTATATTGCTTGGAAAGTCTAAGTTTTATTTGATTCGACATCTGACATTGATTTTGCTGTCTGATATTTTTGGCTTATTATACACGAAAGTATAGTAACATTCAATTTTTGAACGGCTTTGCATTATTATTATGGAAATGATATACTAATATAAAAAGTTCTCTTATTGAGAAATTAACAGATGGAGGATTTATGAATATACAGATCTATGGTACAAAAAAATGTTTTGATACAAAGAAAGCACAGCGTTATTTTAAAGAGCGTAATATTAAGTTCCAGTTTATCGACCTTAAAGAAAAGGGGATGAGCAGGGGTGAGCTGCGTAATGTAATGCAGGCCGTCGGCAGTGCAGAGGCTGTTCTAAATGAAAACTGCAAAGATCAGGAGGCTCTTGCACTTGTACGTTATATTGCAGAGGATGAAAAGGAAGAAAAGATTCTTGCCAATCAGCAGATCTTAAAAACCCCGATTGTAAGAAATGGAAAACTGGCCACAGCAGGATACCAGCCGGATGAGTGGAGGTGCTGGAATTAAAATGATCGTTTTGTTTATACTGCTTCTTCTGGCTGCTGCTTTCAGGCTGAGGGCTGCGGACGGGGAAACAAGGGAATATATGTCAGTCAATATGACAAACAGCATAAAGGGATTTTTTCTGTGCCTGGTTTTTCTTGCACATATTCAAGGAAGTGCAGATTTCTCACATCCGTATCTGGATGAGCTGTATCAGTTTATCAGGAGAATCATGGGGCAGTGCATTGTTGCAATGTTTCTGTTTTACTCAGGGTATGGGGTTATGGAGTCTGTAAAAAGAAAAGGACAGTCTTATGTAAAAAAACTTCCGGCACAAAGGCTGCTGAAGGTGCTGCTGCAGTTTGACAGCGCTGTTCTGCTTTTCTGGCTGTACAGGCAGCTTACGGGAAAGCAGACCGGTATCGGTAAAATGCTGCTGTCTTTGATCGGATGGGATAGTCTTGGAAACAGCAACTGGTATATTTTCTGTATATTATGCCTTTATATTTTTACCTATATTGCGCTGAACGTATTTAAGGATAATTATGCAAAAGCAGCGTTTGGGATTTTTCTGCTGTCACTGCTTTATATAGCTGTGATCTGCCGGGCAGGTAAAGATTATTGGTGGTTTGATACGATACTCTGTTATTCATGGGGAATGTTTTTTTCGCTGTATCGGGTTAAAATAGAATCTTTTGTAAATGAAAGCCCTGCGTCCTGGATATTCTTTGTAACAGTATTTGCGGCCGGATATCTGGCGGCATATTTTTACAAGGGTGCCAGTTTTATTGTATATCAATTGTGGGTATTTTGTTTTGTTGCAGCGGTTGTGTCATTTACTATGCGGTTTGTAGTAGACAGCGCGCCTTTACGCTGGATAGGGATCTACTTATTTGAACTGTATATACTGCAGCGGCTGCCTATGAATATTTTAAAGCCTTATATGCTGGGGGAGGGAACGCCGCCGGCTGGAAAATATGTATATGTGCTTGTCTGTTTTGGTGTTTCCCTGATCATTTCAATATTATATAGAGGAACAATAGGCAGGGCAGTAAGCAGTATTTTGAAAATAAAGAGTCGTAACAAGATCGTTTAAGAAAGCTGTCAGGGAATGATTCCGATTAGTTCTTGCGCTGTCTGTTTAAAGATAAAGTGTCTGTATTGTTTTGCCCGAAACCGTAAACGGATCTTGAAGCAGCTGTAAACGTGGCATGCCGGTGCGTTCAGCCTGCAGGCTTCAACGGATAGTCAAGAGATTATCCATTTGAGCGTTTCATGCGTGACGCAAAAATAACAGAGATTTACGAGGGAACAAGTGAAGTTCAGAGAATGGTTATTTCCTCATATATGGGCATCAAATAAATACTGGAGCAGACTGAGGATAATTATATCTTTCCTTAGATAAAGTTAGTATTTTCAAGAGAAGGTATAAAAATTGAATACGGTTTTCCTTGGGGCGTGGCGGTTGCTGTGCCCTGTATTTTTTGTTGTAAATAAGGAATAAAAGTTGTATAATCAAATAAACAAAGCAGGAGTTAAGGAAAAGAAAAATGGAAGATAAAAAGATCTTGCTTGAATTATCTTATCGAATTTATGCCATATTAAAAGTCAAATATTAAAGTAGGTACAACTTTCAGCTTGTCTGATGAAAACTTACGGAGGTTATGGAAAGGAGGAATGAAGTATGGTTAGTGATTTTTTGGGAACAGCATTTCCGTGGATTTTACTTGGTTTATTTGTGGCCATCAGTTGTTCGCTTATGAGTAAAGAAAAGAAATAAATTCACATTTGCAGGCAAGATGGAAAAAGCACTGTTACGCTTTAGGAGATTTTGAACGCTTATTTTATAAGGGATTTAGCAGTAAAAATGATGATGGCGGTATCTTGTGCCATTATCATCAAAATAGGGGTTATGCTGCGTAACAGGCGCGATTATATAATTTTTCCTTAATAATTACATGGTTCCAGCACCATGCAGACATGGCAGTCAAGGAGAAAATCTGTTATACCCGTATGATACCTGTTTGTTTTGAAACTGTAAATACGGTGTAAAATATGAATATTATAGCTATGAAAACCCTTAAAACGCAATCAAATATTTAATAATTATGTTATGGTCATAGGAAGTTCGAATAGTCGGAGCTAAGCCGCAAAGCCCGTAAACACTCAATGTCATTAATTTAAGAAAAGAAACAATTCTGATATTTCATGCTATTCTATTGTATTTATTAGGCGAGATGTACTTATGTTCTATAACTTTGTGCATGCGGAAAATAAGCTTTTTCAAGCGGAAAAGTGCAGAGCCCGGCTGGAGGCTGCTTTCTTAAAAAACTCGGCGAGATCGAAAGGAAGCGGTTCTAAGCCGGACACAAAATGAGACGGTTTATCTGGCAGTACAGGAAATATATGACGAGCAGGGAGGCCCTTATCGGAACTCTGCAGATTTGCGGGAATTTCGCGTTCTGCCTATTTATGGGAAAGTGCCAGAGCTAAAGCGTATTTCATCCGCATTCCTTTTGATAAGGAAAGCATTTACATTTTCCTAAGTGTCTCTATTCACTCAATCTAGTATGAATGCATACCATAGTTAAATATCTTTGCGTTGTTCGGCACTTGTTTGATTGCATTAAAAATATTTGCAAAGTCTCCTATAGACATCATTGTCATTATCCAAGTCAAAACCATAATGCAGATAATTCATTCCACTTCCAAAAGAGGAGCAATCACATACATTTCATCAACAATGGCTTTTGGCTTTATTGTCATCTCCACCCAAGCGGGAATAA